>JBEHWP010000008.1:0-27010 GCA_040217665.1 Vulcanimicrobiota bacterium | reverse complement strand
TCCGGACTCTTCCGGAAAAGATATGATCCTGTTGCGTGGCAAACTGGTTTTGCAGACTGTTAATATTTTGCGTCTATATAATTTACAACTCTCTTTTAATACGGCATATCTTTTCCTCCAGAGCCCGGACAGGGACAGGAGCGTGTTCCATGTTTTTTGGGTACCAATTTACCTGTTACGATACTTAGATCTCAATTCTCTCACTGAGTTAACGCCTTAAGAGCCTTTTCTTTATTATATTTAAACTCTTTATTTTTCGGGTCAATCCTGAGGGCTTCATTATAACATAAAATTGCTTCTTCATATTTTTTCTGTTTAAACAGAGCAAGACCTTTATAGTTCCAGGCATCTTTACATTTATCGTCCAGTTCTATGGCTCTGTTGTAACAGTAAATTGCATCATCGTATTTTTTCATCTGTGCAAGGGCTATGCCTTTATTGAGCCAGGTTTTTGTGTAGGCGGGGTTGATTTCTATGGCTCTGTCGTACCATGTGACTGCTTCTTTATATTCTGTAAGATAATAATAGGAAAGACCTTTATTCAGACAGGCGAAGAAATATTTATCATCTATTTCCAGGGTTTTATTATAACAGAGAATTGCTTCTCTGTATTTTCTCTGAAAATAAAGACTGTCTCCTTTATATCTCCAGGCATCGGCAGAATAGGGGTAAATTTCTATTGCTTTATTGTAACACCGTATGGCTTCTTCATATTTACCTTTTGCAAACAGTTTGTTACCTTCTGCTATTAATTCGTCCTGTGACTGTGGTAAAACAGGTACGATTGTAATTACTAAAAAGAGGATGATAAAACTCTGAATTATAAATTTCGAGGATTTCTCGCTATTCACCACTCACTACTCACTCTTTACTTCTGTCATGAACATTCCAGGTCATAGAAAGTAACACAATTGCCAGTAATGCAGAAGCTATTAAAACTATAAATCCTCCTGTCCAGTTATAATACTGAACGACTTTTCCTATGCCTGCTTCTGCTATTGTTGCTCCCAGATAACCGAATAGACCTGTAAAGCCTGCCGCAGTGCCTGCCGCTTTTTTAGGGACAATATCTACTGCTGCAATGCCTATAAGCATTACAGGACCGTAGATTAAAAATCCTATGGCGAATAAGGTAACCGAGTCTATGAAAAAACGGCCTGGAGGATTGAGCCAGTAAAGAACTACTGCTGCTGTAACTATTATCATATAGATTACCGACATGGGAGCCCGTCTTCCATGGAAAAGTTTATCGCTTGCCCAGCCTGAAAGTAACATGCCGGGAATGCCTGCATATTCGAATATTAAAAATTGCCATCTTGCCAGTTCAGGTGTGCAGCCTTTGACATCTGTAAGATATATGGGAGACCAGTTTACAACACCGTAACGGACAACATAGACAAATACATTGGCAATAGCCAGAATCCAGAGAAACTTATTGTTGAATACAAAATTCATAAGTATTTCTCTGGAAGATAATTCTCGTTCCCTGTCGTCAATAGCGGTATCGGGGTAATCGTCTTTATATTCCTCTATGGGAGGAAGCCCTACAGACTGAGGGGTATCACGTAAAAATATCATTATCCCTATACCTATAATAATAGCCAGAATTCCGGGGGCATAGAAAATACTTTTCCAGGATATAAAGATCATAAGTGCAAGAGTTACAAGGGGACCGACTGTACCTCCACCGACATTATGGGCAAGATTCCATATGGCCATTTTGGTTCCTCTTTCACGGTCAGAAAACCAGTGAGTAATGGTTCTTCCGCATGGAGGCCATCCCATACCCTGAAACCATCCGTTTAAAAACCAGAAGGCTATCATAAGAGAAATAGAAGGGAGAAAACCGAAAATAAGATTTACAAACCCTGAAAGTATAAGGCCTGTAGCCATAAAATATCTCGGATTGGAACGGTCGGATACATTTCCCATGACAAATTTGCTTATTCCGTAAGCTATTGTCAGAGCAGAAGCTATAATACCTACGTCTCCTGTAGTATAGTGCAGGTTATTGATTAAATACTGTTTTGCCATGGAGAAATTCTGGCGGACGAAATAATAACCGGCATAACCGATAAAGATGGTAACCATTATCTGAGTGCGGTAACGCTCATATTCACGGGGCACTTCATTCGGAGGAATTTTCTCACTGTGAGGTGCCGGTTTGTATATATTTAAGATTTTATTTAACATAGACTATATTATAACAGTATTTTTTATAATTATCCAGATTTTTTAAAAAATTTTGAGTGGTGAATAAAATATTTCTATTCACTAACAGGCAATACCGGAGCGGTCACAACCAAATATGAAAATGAATAGACTGCGAAGCATAAGGCTTCATCATTTTCATATAAAATTTAATTAAGTTCACACCAGCATGCTCTTCTTACGTTAAATTTATCGCCTCTTAGCATTGCCAGTTTACCGACACTTATCATATCATAATAAAAGAATATCTTTCCCTTTCCCTGTGTATGAATTGATTTATTGCCACCGTCATCGTCGGTATAGATGGAATTATTATTAAGTCCCACAAGATTTCCTGTTATATTTATATCTCCTTTTCCTACTGTGAAATTGGTTCCTATTACCCTGCCTATATTATTCAGTGTTGCCTGGCTGTATTCGGGAGGTAAAGGACTAACTTTTTCCCAGGTTTTACTGGTTTTATCGTATTCATAGAGCTTTGCACTGTATGTAAATGGACTGGATGTCATATCACATTCTATATCAAGTTTGTAATTGCTGAAATCGTAATCAGTTCCGTTGTATTCTATTCCTACATTATTAACACTGTATTTTACACCATCCTGCGTTTTTACAGAAGCTATATTTATGGATGTAGGAGCAGGGTTTACAGGAGGAGAAGGATTATAGCTGAATATTATTTTATCACTGCCGTCAGAATATTCCTTTCCCAGTTTGTATTCTATTACATTTCCCTGTGTGGCAACGGGAGAATCATTATTTAAAGGTATTAGCCATGTATCATCATCTGAATAGAGAACGCCTCTTACATCAATATTCGACTGGTTATTCGTAGAGAGAATCAGATCGTCACCTGAGAGAGCTATTGCTTCATTGCTGTGCATGCCGTAAATATATCCCATTTTACCACGTGATACAAGGGTTCCTTTCCCCTCTACTTCCGCTCCTATTGCTACATGAGAGTCGGAATAAATACTGTGCTCGTTTAAATGAAGGGTAAGTTTGGGACTTACATTTGTTTGCTCTATTAATGAATTCTGGTATATTTCATTGAGGCTTTTCGGAGGTTCTCCGTAAAGTACGGAAAACTGTTCGCCGCTTATGCAGAATACGTTTGGTTGCGGGTTTTTATAGGAAGGATCTTCCGGATTATAGGCCAGATATTTTAAAGAAGTTTTATAATCGTCCGGTGCCGGTTTACTTGTTTCATCTTTGCATACATAAATATCTTTTACAAGATCCAGGTCACAGAGTAACGTGTCTCCTTCTTGATTTACTTTAAGGTCCAGGCCGAGGTCTCCGTTACACTGACCTTCCTGAACAAACTTTGCAAGATTTCCCTGAGAATCCAGTTTTGCCAGGCCGAATACATATGAGCATGAACCAATTACACCATCGGGAGGAGGTTTGTTACCCCAGTTGTTAGTTGAATCAAGAGTGAAGGAAACATCTCCTATTTCACTCATGGGCCCCAGATGGCTCCATGTTTTTTCCTGAGTTTCAGTTACAGTTTTTTCTTTCCATTCACCTGTGTTGGGATCCTGATATTGTTCCTGTCTTGAAGCAGTTAATTTCCAATCCACACCTATCCAGTATTTTGTGGCTACGACTCTGTCCCATCCCAGAACATTGCCCTCCGAGTCTTTGAATTCATTTTCCCCGTGAGCCTCCATAACGGTAATCCAGTCCTGTGTTGAGTTTGCGGTAAAATTAACAGTCCATCCATCTTCAGGCTTATAGGTTGTCTGTTTTAATTCTTCAACATCAGGAGGAAAGCCCGGTTCGTTACAACCCTTTAATTTACTGAGCAGACCCGGTATATGTTGTTCCGGTGACAGACTTCCCCCTTTTGACTCGAAGCCTTTTACAGCGGCACTGATCAGGTTAAAATCCTGTCCCTGTTCATTTTTTATACCTTCTTTTATATAATATCTCGGTGTCACTATAAATGTTCCCGGTTCCACTTCCTTCGGGCCTGTATCTTTTGCATTTTTAAGGACATTGTCTATATCAATGTCTTCAAATTCTTCTCTGCCATCGGGGTTCATAGCCACAACTACATCTTTTTCCTGGGCTCTGTTCAATGTTATGGGGCCTACTGCAGATGCCACTCCTCCCAGCATATCTACATTTCCGCTGCCCAGTTCTGATTTTATGCTGTAATAATTCGGATTGTTTATATCTTCCGTATCTCCGTCCCAGTTTGAATGTATATAACCGGGAGATGCAGAATTATTGCCAAATATTTTTATGTCTCCCGCACTTTCAAAATCTATCTGGCCATCTGAATTTATGGGATAGGGATATATGTCATTTCTTATAAAAATAACCTTCACGTATTTTATCGGGCCATCGCCATTTTCCGGCCCTGCTTTCCCGATACAGATCAGTTCGGCACTGTACGCAGGAATAGTTCCCGATAGTCTTGTTTCACCGATAATGCTTCTATTTACAGGATTTTGACCTTTAAGATTATTATATGAAAGGTACTGGCTTCCTGTAAAATTTATATAGGCAGTGGCTCCTTTTAAATGAAGAGTAATATTTGCGTTTGAATCCGGGGTATCATCGGAAGCTGAAGGAGTTTCATGGTTTGGATCCCACACGGCCCATGGCCGATCGGGAATATTCAGTCTGGTCATGGCATATTCTGCCGCAGCTTCTGCAGCTTTCAGAGCAATCATTTTCTGTTCTATATTTCCCATCATTTGAAGATGGTTGGTGCTTATGAAAACCATAGATACAGTAAGCATTGTCAGAAGAACTGTTAAGAGGAGTATACTGATGAGAACCATACCATTATCTGAATTTTTCATAAAATTTTTCTCCTTTTTTATTTATTTTATAATTATATGAAAATGATGAAGTCTTATGCTTTAATGTCTATTCATTTTCATATCCGGTTGTGAGTGCTCCGGTCATGTTTGTTAGTAAAATATTTAATTTTTCGGTTCTACCGATGCCTGTAATTCAAAATAGTCAGTGCCTTTATTGTTTGCTGTGCCTGAAATGGAATAATTTGCCCCTTTCTGTTTTCTATCTGTAATGGCTTTTCTGTATGTCAGTTTTATCTTTACAATAAACCCGTCTCTCGTAACATCAAAGGTATCTACATTGGTAGCTATTTCTCTGTGCTCAGGAGAAGAGGAAGAAGGCACAGTGAGTAAAGATTCTATATTGCTTACCGGTACAGGCATGGCTCTTTCTCCATGATCAATATATCTTCTGTAAAGTTTTTTTGGTATGTTTATACCATTTGGGTCTGTATCAGTATCCTGTTCATGAACATAATATATTATATATCCATGCCAGACAGGTGTTCCGAATTTGTCTTTCTGATATTTAAACTCCCCGTCTTTTACGGGAGATTCAAAACATATATATTCATGAACAATATCTCCTGTACTTCTCTCATGACCTGAAATATCCAGGACAAGTGATCTCTGGCTTGCTATAGACATTTCATGAACCATTCTTCTCAGGATTATTTCCCCGTTATTCTGCAGGTCAGTACGTTTTTCTCCTAAATTCCATGCTTTAAGACCTGAGTCCAGAATTGTATAAATGGCAACCAGAATAAATGAAAAAATCGCTATTACTATAGCCAGTTCAGCAATGGAAAATCCACCTTTGTTATGTGAACATGGCTTTATACAGCGAGTATTTTGCGATAGTAATGCCGGTTTCCTTGAAAACTTTATCATTAAAAAATTTCCTGCCTTTTCTACTGATGTCTGGATACGAGACTTTCCAGAAAAATTTTTTTAGAACCAACTTTACCTTCCTGCCAGTATACTTCGACACTGACCTTTTTTATATTATCGGCATAGTCTGTTAAGGAATATATGTAATTAAAATCGCCTGTACCTTTTATTGTAACAGTTCCTTCTGATTCTATAGAAACACCACCGGAATCCCATATGGAATAATTCCCGGTCAGGTCAACATTACTTCCGTTAAACGTTATTACTCTGTTGTCAGAAATAACAGCACTTAATTTATCGCCTTTTATTTCTCCGGAAGAATTTAAGGTTTTCATAAGATTATGAGATTCCGAAATTTTCCTGTCAGCAAGATTTAATGCCGTCGTTCTTATACGACCTTTCTCTATGGCATTAAGGCCATAGACGAATACACCGCACATCATTACAAGTAAAACCCCTGCCAGACCGGTACCGAGTAATACCTCAACAAGAGTAAATCCTTTTTTCATCAGGAATAGATAGTTCCTTTCAAATTTAAATAAAGCTTATAATATTTTGAAAATAATTATAGCAGTTTTTTTAAATTACTTCAAGTGAAAAAAATTTTTTCACTATAAAACAATTGTCATAATCTGTTAAATAAATGGATTTTGTGTTATATTATTTGTATAAATATGAATTTTAAAGGATCCTATAACAATATGTATATAAATCAGATAAAAAAAGCCAGATTGTTGATTATAGCTATAGTTTTTTATATCCTTGGTGTTCTTGTTTATACAATGTGGAATTATTTTTCCCTTAAAGAGGATATAATAAAAAATATTGATAAGAGGTTATATACAGGTGCAAATGCAATAAAATATATTCTTCCAGAAGATTTCCATGACAGAACAGAAGATAAAAAATCTATAACAGAAGAAGAGGATCGGAAGAATATAACATTGCTTACTGATTGTGCAAACAGGGCTGGTTTTAAATATCTTTATACGGTAATTAAACGGAGCGGTCATATATATATTACATCTTCAAGCGCTACAGATGAAGAATTAAAGGAAAATAAAGAAGTCAGGTATTTCAGTATATATGACGATTGCAGTGATGAACTGAAAGAAACCTTTAATAAAAAAGAACCTGTTTATGTTACCTATACGGACAGATGGGGTACCTTTCGTACAGTAATAATTCCTGAAGTGTCAAAAAATGGGAATATTTATCTTTCAGGTGCGGAATATAATATCAGTTATGTCTCTGAATTCCTGGATGAGCATTTGATAATATCTTTTCTGTGGGGTATTTTCTTTCTTCTACTCGCAATTCCTTTGATTTTAAATTACAGTTATATACAGAAATTATATATAAAAGAAATTCAGAGAGAAATAGCAGAGAAAACTGAAACAGAAAAGAATTTAAAAATTACTTCGGAACAATTAAAATTAAAGGACAAACAGCAGAGAGCATTACTTGATAATATTCCTGACATAGCATGGCTTAAAAACAGAGAAAGTCTTTATATAGCAGTAAATGAACCTTTTCTTATGACCTGTGGCGTTAAGGATGTAATAAATAAAAACGATTATGATATATGGCCTTCTCATATGGCGGAAAAATATATAAAAGATGACAGAGAAATTATAAATTCAGGCATAAGAAAAGTAATGGAAGAGCCTATTGTTGATAAAACAAAGAGAATGGAATGGGTTGAAACTATAAAAAGTCCTATCTTTGATGATACAGGTTCTGTCATAGGTATAGCAGGAATTTCCAGAGATATTACCCTTCGTAAAGAAGCTCAGGATTTACTCATAAGGTCAAAAGAAGAACTTGAAAGTATTGTAAATGAGAGAACTAAAGAACTGGCCAGCACCAATGAACAGTTGTTGAAAGCAAAGGAAACGGCAGAAGCCGCCAGTATAGCCAAAAGTCAGTTTCTTGCCAATATGAGCCATGAAATTCGCACACCTATGAATGGAATTATTGGTGCCATAGGGTTGCTTCTGGATACTGAATTAAAAAGAGAACAGAGGGATCTGTCTCATATAATAAAAACATCATCTACATCGCTTCTGAATATAATCAATGATATACTGGATTTTTCTAAAATAGAATCAGGTAACCTGGAACTTGAATCAATTAATTTTAATTTGAGATTGATTATTGAAGATATAATGGATATGCTGGCCATAAAAGGTCAGGAAAAAGAACTGGAAATTTCCTATCTTATTGATATTAATGTTCCCATATACCTGAAAGGTGATCCGGGGCGATTATGTCAGGTTTTAATTAATCTTATGGGTAATGCTGTCAAGTTTACTGAAAAAGGAGATATATCTTTAAGGGTTAATCTGGAAGATCAAAGAGACGGAGAAAGCCTTGTAAAATTTACCGTAAGAGATACAGGTATCGGCATACCTCAGAGCCGTATGGACAGACTCTTTAAATCTTTCTCACAGGTAGATGCTTCGACAACAAGAGAATATGGAGGAACAGGCCTGGGTCTGGTTATCTCGAAATATCTGGTGGAAATGATGAAAGGCCATATTGGAGTGACCAGTGAAGAAGGGAAAGGTTCCAGTTTTTTCTTTACTGCTTTATTTGAACATCAGAAAGAGCTGGAGAAGAAAACAGACATTATGGGAGATCTCACAGGTAATTATATACTTATAGTGGATGATAATGAAACAAATCGTTATATACTCAGAGAGTATTTAGAATTATGGAACTGCCTGTTTGATGAAGCAAAAAATGCTTTTATCGCCCTGGAAAAATTAAAGGATGCCAGCCTTAAAGGATGCCCTTTTGAAATTGCTCTCGTAGATATGCAGATGCCCGGAATGGATGGTCTTTCCCTGTGTAAAGAAATTATTAAAGAACCGGATTTGAAAGAAACGGGGCTTATAGTTCTTACATCAATTGACAGGCCTGTAGACAGAGAAGATCTGGAAAAATATGGCATTAATTTTTATCTTACAAAACCTATAAAACCTTCACAGCTTTATGATTGTCTCGTAACGGCTCTGGTAAGGAAAGAAAAAGAAGAATTTATTATAACACCGGTATATAAAGAACAGAAGAGATACAAAACAAAGATTCTTCTTGTAGAGGATAATAATATCAATCAAAAAATAGTAATTCAGATACTGAATAAGCTCGGTTACAGTGCAGACGTTGCATCAAACGGAAGAGAGGCTATAAATATTCTGGAGAAAACTTTATATGATATAGTGTTTATGGATATTCAGATGCCCGAGATGGACGGTCTGGAAGCTACAGGAATAATCAGAGATGAACAGTCAGCGGTTATTGACCATAAAGTTCCTGTTATTGCCATGACCGCTCATGCAATTAAAGGTGACAGAGAAAAGTGTCTTAAAGCAGGAATGAATGGTTATATATCAAAACCGATAAATCCTGAAGATCTTCTTTCAGCAATAACTTCCAATACCGGTAAAGAAACTCCGGTTTTAGTAAATTTAGTAAAACCTGAAAAAGAAGATAAAATTCTGAACTGGCAGTTATTTCTCAGTCGTACCGGCGGTGATGAGCAATTTTGCAAAGAAATACTTCTGGAAAGTATTACAGATCTGGATAATAATATTTATGAACTTAAAAATAAACTTTCCGGGGAAAATAAAGAAGAAATAATATATGTGGCCCATACTATAAAAGGAACTTCCCGTAATATAGAAGCAAGAAAACTTGGTATGGCAGCTTTTAATATTGAGGTGAAAGCGAAGGAAAACAGGATAAAAGAAATTAATACTTCCGAACTGGACGAAGAGTTTAATAGATTGAAACATAAGGCAGAAGAGTTATTGAAGCATAATGAAATAAATTAATAAAGAAATTAAAGGATTAGCGAAAAAAGTGAAAAATTTACTGACCGGAAATAAAATCACTTAATAAAACAGCAGGGTGTTTAACATTAATGCCCGTTCCGTCGATAATTTGAACTTTACATGTTCCGCAATCTGTCAATACAAGTGAAGTGTTACTTTTTTTTATAGCTTTAAATAAAGAAGAGCCAATTTTTAGTGATAGATTATGTTTTTCTTTCTTAAATCCGTAAGTTCCTGCTATACCGCAGCAATAACTATCTTCAACAATTAAATCCTCTACTGCAAAATCTCTTAGAATATGTGCTGCAGGTATGCCTGTGCCCTGTGCTTTCAAATGGCATGGCACATGGTAGAAAGCTTTTTCTATTTTCTTTCCGTCAAAAGGAAGACTTTTTTCCTCTTCCAGTAGTTCAAAGAGATCCCATGTGTTTTTTGAAAGTTTTTCACTGTTTTCATCTGCCAGAAGATCCCTGTATTCCTGTTTTAATGCAAGTCCACAACTTGAACATGTGGTAATTATTTTATAACCTTTTTCTATGTATGGCAGGAAGATTTTTATATTTTTTTTTGCCACGTCTCTTGTTTCATTGAAGAGGGCATTTGTAACCATAGGTGTTCCGCAGCAGTCTACAGGGGCAATTTCTACCTGATAATTGCATGCCTCAAGTATATTTACCGTAGCTTGAATGATTTCCGGTTCGTTAAAAGAAGCGAAACATCCCGGATAATAAAGGGCTTTTTTATTTTTTTCTTCTTTTTTTATCTTCAAAGTCTGTTTTTTATAGGCAGGCAGATTTCTGTTTGCTATGCCGAAAAGTCCCATGCCGAATTTTGTCAGCGGAAATTGAAGGGCAAAATTACTGAATCCTGGAACAACGGTTGCCATTTTCCCCCACCATACATTATGGGCAAGAATCCAGTTCCTTAATTGTTCCAAAGGATGTAAACGGAGTTTTTCTTTGTTTTTAAGGTTGTAATAAGAAGGTTTTACGCCATGAGGACAGGCTGCATCACATCTTTTACAGTTCGTGCAGTAAGAGAGGATATTATCTATTTCCATCACTTCTCCTTCCCCTCTTGCAAGCCTCAGTCTTTCAAGCTCGGGCCCTAGCTGTTTCGGCCCCGGGAAAGCAGGATAGCTCATTACCACAGGACACTGGGTATGACATATACTGCATTTAAGACAGTGATCCAGATTGTGTTTGTCACTCATATTTTTCACCTGCACGCCATTAATCCGGCTTTATACCCTGTAGAAAGTGCCACGCCGTTCCCGCTTTTTTCAAGGAACGGATCATACCCGTAAAGAGTTGCTCCTGCAACAAAAAGATTTTCAAATATTATTTTACCTGAACTATCCAGAGGTTGAAGATTACTGTTTGCCTGAACTCCTGCATAAGATAAAGGCTGACCATCTGGGTTGAAGAAATCTTCCGTAGATAAAGGACTGTGAAACACTACAGGCAGATTAAATACTGTTTCTTTAATTTCCCTGGGATAAACAGAAAGGCCCTCTCCGAGTATGCCTCCTGTGGCAAGAATGAAATTCTTTCCTCTGAATGTTTTTATCCTGTTGCTTGCCCCTGTAATACCGACTTCTTCAATATATTTATCACCTTTAAAATAATCCACGCCATTACCTATAATTATCTCAACACCTTTGTTTTTTAAATAGGAGAGCAGTGCTTCTCCCAGTCTGTATCCCATAACAGACGGAGGAAGGGTGGGAATTTCAAGTATTTTGCTCTGAAGTTTTTCTTCTATGGAGGCAATGATCTCTTTCCATTTTGTTACTCCCATAACAGCAGGAACCAGTATAAGGGTGCCGGGAGAAAGGAATTTTAATTGTTTTATGAATATATCTCTTATGTTTTCCTGTTCCATAAAAAGAGCAATATCATAACTGTTCAGTTCTCTGTCCATTTTTAAGCCCAGATCTACTCTGAGGAAATCTACTTTCCCGCCCAGGTAAACCTCCAGGTTTGAAGCACAGTAGGAGGGAAAGAAATCTATCAGTTCTTTTATCCCCGTTACTACTATTTTTTGAAAGCTGTTTAAATCCCTGTCGGCAGTTTCAGGAAAGATTGTGGTAGGCACAAGAGAGCCTACTGTAGTTGGCATAAGTATATTTTTTTCAATAGACCCGCAGTAGGGAAGACCCATGTCGGAACTTACTGAGAGAAAATATGAAAAAGCTTCTTTAATCATATCTATGCCTGTTATGCTGTAAGGATGGTATGGCTTTTCAGTTATCAATTTTTCAAGGGATAAAATAGATGACATGACAGGCTTTTTCTCTGTAACAGGATAATAACCGAGTAAATCTATATGCCCGGAAGAGGAATAAAGATTG
Organism: Vulcanimicrobiota bacterium; assembly: GCA_040217665.1. Classification (GTDB taxonomy): domain Bacteria; phylum Vulcanimicrobiota; class SpSt-956; order SpSt-956; family JAKJGF01; genus CALARM01. The sequence continues at coordinate 14,903 of JBEHWP010000008.1, read as the reverse complement.
CCGAGTCCTCTCGAGAGGATAACAGGTTTTTTACCTGATTTTATTACCGATAGAGCGGCAGAACACCCTGCAAGACCTGCTCCTATAATTACTGTGTCATAAAACATTTTGCCACATATTCCCCTGACTTTTTTGTCTATTATAACATAATTTTTTTATTATTCCTACCGGCCTGAGCATAACCATGTAATAAAATTTTTTTCTCCCGCCACGGGTTACTGCTTTGAGGTGCCGGTGTTGGGTTAAGAAGATTAAACCTGGAACATGGAATCCAATTTTAACTGATGCCGCATTTACAGTTCAGGATCGCATCCTGCTTCTCAGAATGATGCCTCGTAGGCTCACTAAAAAACTTCATAATTCTTTATAATCTGCTCACCGGCTCAATAAGGCGGCAGTAATCTCCTGAACCCGTGAAGGAGGACAATAACAGTAAAGAAGATATTTCTGATAAAAGAACCGGCAAAATTCAGTTTTGCCCCGGTATTTTTATTATTTTCACCGAGACTTTTGCCCAGTTCTTCGAGCCATTTTACCGACAGGGGCCAGTCCCATATATTGTTAAGCCATTCTTCCGGTATGACTTCTTTCCCTCCTTCCGCACCTGTAATGGCTCCCAGTATTGCTCCCGTAGTATCTGTATCTCCGCCGCATTTCACTATATCTGTGAGACTGGCACGAAAATTTTTTCTGTGCTTGAACCAGCAGTAAAGCACTGCCGGCACTGTGTGGTAAATATAACCGCTTATACCTTTCCCCGGTCCCAGGGATACTGCAAAATCTTCAGTACTTTTTCCTGCGGAAACAAATTCTATAGCTTTCTTTACCAGCTTCAGCAATTCGTCCCCTTCTTTTCCGATAAGCTGTTCCAGTTCTCTGTAATATTCTTCAGGTGAAGCATCTGAAAGGTGAGATGCAAGGGCAACTGCCAGAGCTCCGTATTCTGCTTTCGGATCTCTGTGGGTTATATGTGTGGAAGCTCTTACGAGTTCTTTCATTTTTTCTCTGTCTTCACCATACATAACACCTATAATGGCACTTCTCATGGCAGGCCCGTTTCCTGCAGAGAAAACTCCGCTTTTATCTCCTGGCCAGCCGAGACACAGTTTTATACAGGATTTCAGTGTTGCCATACCGATACCGGCAGGGAGTGACATAAACCAGAAACGCAATTTCCAGGAGAGATTTTCAGTGAAAGCTTTTGCGTCGCCATCTGTTTCCAGAAGGGCTTTTGCCACCATAGCGGTATGTTCCGTATCATCTGATACCATGCCTTTATTGAAGAAAAAAGAATGACCTTTTATTTCCCCGTAGATTTTCTTCAATCTTTTTTTTGAAAGTCCTTCACAGGGAAGGCCAATGCTGTCACCTGCAGCTGTTCCCAGGAGACATCCGATTATTTTATCTTTTTTATTATTCATAGATTATATAAAAAATTTTCCCTGCCACAGATCTCTTTCTATGAGTTTTTTTTCTATCAGTGACAGTGTTCTCTGTTTGTTCATAGTCCACTGAGGTTCTACCAGTTCTCCTTTTTTCGGATCTCCCGTAAGTCTCTGGATCACAACTTTTTCCGGGAGCAGTGCAATTGCTTCACAGACCATATTTACATATTCTTCTTCTGTGATTGGTTTATAAATACCTTCTTCCAGGAGTTTTTCCATAGGAGTTCCTTTGACTACATAAAGACTGTGAAATTTAATGCCGTCAAAAGGGAGTTTTGAAATTTTTTTCGCTGTTTCTATCATTTCTTCGTGACCTTCTCCGGGAAGTCCGAAGATTATATGAGTGCAGACAAGTAAACCTCTTTCTTTTGCCCTGTCCAGGACATAGAGAAAATCTTCAAAGCTGTGATGTCGATTTATGAATTCCAGGGTTTTATTGTGTACCGACTGAAGACCTATTTCGAGCCAGACCATATAATTTTTTTTCTGATAGTCTTCCAGAAGGTCAAGAACTTCTTTATTCAGGCAGTCAGGTCTTGTTCCTACTGAAAGTCCGACTACTCTGTCATCTATGAGCGAGGAATCATATAATTTTTTTAATTTTTCTACAGGGCCGTAGCTGCCAGAATAGGATTGAAAATAGGCTATGAATTTCTGTGCTTTAAATCTTTTTGAAAGGTAAGTTATTCCTTCTTCCATCTGTTTTTCAATGGATTTGCCTTCCAGTGAGGCACCGGTGCCTGAGCCAAGACTGTTACAGTATATACAGCCGCCCGTACTTTTGGAACCATCTCTATTCGGGCAGGTAAAACCTCCGTCGAGAGGTACTTTATGTACCCTGGTTCCGAATTTTTCCTTCAAAAAATTATTAAGACTGATATATCTTTTCAGATTTTTAGCTATCATTTCTAAATGCCTGTGGTAATATTTTTTCAAACATTTCTATGAGTTCTTTTATTTCAAATGGTTTTTGCAGAAATTCATCTGTATTTTCATCTATATAATCCTTAAATGCAGCCTTACCTTCGTAACCGCTGGTAAGTATAATTTTTACTTTATTGTTTATGAGACGTATTTCTTTCAATGCGTCTATGCCGCTCATCTTCGGCATAGTTATATCAAGTATTATAGCACATATTTCTTTGTCATGTTTTTTAAATAATTCTACTCCCTCCCTGCCATTACCGGCTGTTATTGTTGTAAAGCCAAGTTCCTCCAGTATGGCTTTAGTTACAATACAGATACATTCTTCATCATCTACTATCAGTATCGTTCCTTTCCATTGCCTCAGGCTTATTTCATTTTTTTCTTTCTCTTCCGTAATAAGACTGAAAGCGGGAAAAAGTAATTTTATTGTTGTTCCTATGTCCGGTTCGCTTTTTATCTTTATTGTTCCTTTGTGATATCTTATAATACCGAGTACTGCCGCAAGGCCGAGGCCTCTTCCTGTAAATTTAGTAGTAAAGAAGGGATCGAAAATTTTGTCCTGATTTTCTTTTGGTATGCCGCATCCGGTATCAGTCACCTCAAGATAAATATAAAGACCTGCGGAAAGATTTTCATGAAGATAAGTTTCAGCTAAATAAGATGCATCGCATTTCATTGTTCCTGTACTTATTTTAATTATTCCGTCTTTTTCTCCGATAGCTTCAGAGGCGTTTATTATCAGGTTCGTGATTACCTGACGTAAATGTGTCATATCACCGTAAAAAAGGGGGAGCTTTTCCTGAAAATTATATTTTAATATATGTTTTTTAGAAATAGATAGTTCCATTAATTTTGCTGTATCTTCTGCCAGAGTTGAAAGATTTACAGGCTGAATTGAAAATTTGCCGAGTCCTGCATAGGCAAGCATCTGTCTGGTCAGTTCCGATGCTCTTATTGAAGAGTTACGAATCTGTTCCAGTCTGTTTCTTAAGTTTGGCCCGACCGAAGGATCTGTCAGAGCAAGATCTATATGTCCTAAAATACCTGCCAGTATGTTGTTAAAGTCATGGGCAATACCTCCTGCAAGAATCCCCAGGCTTTCAAGCTTTTGAGCATGAAGTATCTGTGATTGGAGTTTTTTCTTTTCTTCTTCTGCTTTTATTCTTTCTGTTATATCTCTTGCTACTATCACGGCATAGACTATATTGTTGAAATTTACAATCCTTACAGTCATTTCTACAGGCAAATCGTGACCGTTGCTTTTCTTCATTATTATATTTAATGTCTGTCTTTCTCCCTGAAGGATTTTTCCATTTCCCAGAAATGTTTCTATCCTCCCGTCATCTGTAATATTTCCCATAGGTCTGTTCAGTAGATCTTCTTTTTTATAACCAAGCTGACTGCAGGCAGATTCATTCACATCCATAAGCATACCGGAAGGGATTTGTACCAGAAATATGGCATCATTGCTCTGATCCAGGAGAGAACGAAATTTTTCCAGTTCTGCAAGCCTTTCCTGAAGTTCAGGATAATAGCTTTTCCTTACGGAATGTTCCCCGAGTCCTATAATTTTTTCGCGAAGAGATTCATATTTATTTTCTTCATTATAAGGCCTGTTCATAAATTGTTTCTATATCCTTTTGTTCCGCTTTTTTAGGATTTGTTACTATACATGCATCTCTTATGGCATTATAAGCCAGCTGTGGAATGTCACTTTTCTTCATGCCTTTTTGCCCCAGTGTGGACGTAATACCTGCGTCAGTTCTTAATTGAACTATTTTTTCACAGATAGATTTTTTTCTGTCATTGTTTAATTTAAGTCCCATCCATTCTCCTATCCTGTCATAACGTTCAGGAGCCGAATCATAATTGAAAGATATTACATGACTTAACAGAATAGCATTTGCTTCTCCATGGGGAAAATCCAGAAAACCTCCCAGACTGTGTGCCATGGCATGGACTGCTCCCAGGCTTGCATTGGAAAAGGCAAGCCCCGCAAGGAGGCTGGCCAGCATCATGTTATCCCTGTATTTCATGCAAAGGGGATTATTGATTGATTCTATTAAATTTTCTGTTATCAGTCTTATTGCTTCAAGTGCATTGAGATCCGTAACAGGTGAACTGGCATTGGATACATATGCCTCGATTGCATGGCACAGGGCGTCCATACCTGTACAGGCTGTGAGATATGAGTCCATAGTTGTTAATGTGAAAGGATCTATCAGGGCTATATCGGGGACAACTGCTTTACTGACAATAGCAATCTTTACTTTTCTTTCCATGTCCGTAATGATGGCAAACTGTGAGACATCTGCCGATGTTCCTGCCGTAGTGGGGATACATATGAGCGGAGGACAGGGGATTGAAACCATATCAACACCTTCGAAGTGAAGAACATGTTCTTTATTGGAAGTGACTATGCCGATACCTTTTGCGCAGTCCATAGGACTGCCCCCTCCTACGGATACTATGATATTACATCCTTCTTCCCTGTATATTTCTGCTCCCTTCATGGCTTCTTCTTCCCTGGGGTTCGGACTGATGTCAGAAAAAATCTCCCATGACAGACCTTCTTTTTTCAGGCATTGAGCTATTTCTTCTGCCCATCCTGCATCAATTACACCTTTATCTGTTACAAGTAAAACTTTTCTGGCACCTAAATGCCTGGCATATCTACCTGCCTGTAATCTTGCTCCTTCTCCGAAAATGAATTCAGGAGCAACAAATTTTCTTAATTCCATATTTCTCTCTTCCCTTCTGTATGAATATAAAATATAATGTTGTGGACTTATTGTTTTCGTAACGCTCAATGCGTAACGGGAGGATTATCTATGGATTATTTAAATATATGAATTATTATAGGATTATTTTAAAAAAATAGCAAATTTATCATAAACCCTGAAGAATGATGATTGTGCTTAAAAATGACAGGTGATTTATAGGGAATGGAAAAAGAAATTTGTTATGGAATATTCAGAGGGAAAAGTGAAAAAAATTGATTTTGCTTGCTTTTCAGTAAAAATAAATCTATCTGTCGTAAAAAAACATCAGTAAAAATACAATTACATCAAAAGATTGCAAATTTCTGCCTGGTAATTTATAATCTATTTTATAAAATGTAATATCGTAGCAGACAGTAAGAACAGGTTATTTTGCATGAGGATTATATATTTTTCGAAAGAGCCTTACCATGGCATTTGATGACTGTTCGGACAGGTTTTAGAAATGATTACGAAATTATCTGGAGCGGTACTCCGTAATATAGACAGGCGGAATTGCCTGCAGTAATATGATTGATTTTTTTACAAAAAATATTTATGGAGATTATAATTTATGCTGAATTCACTCTTTTCTCCCAGGGGAAAACAGCTTTTCCAGGAAGGACTTGCACTATCAAAGCTCGGAAGATATGAAGATGCCATAACATTTTTTGATCAGGCTTTAGAACTTTCTCCCCATTATCCCGAAGCCATTGTTAACAAGGGAAAATCTCTGACAAATCTGGGCAGATACGGGGAGGCTATAAAATGTTTTGACAGAACACTGGATCTAAGTCCAAGAAATGTTGATGCATGGTTCTGCAAAGGGCTGGCTTTATTTTATCAGGAAAAATATGACCAGGCTATTTATTATTTTGATAACGTACTCTCTGTTTATCCTGATGATGTTAACACCTGGCTTGAAAAGGGATCTGCATTGTTTTATCAGGATAAATATGAAGAATCTGTCAGATGTTTTGACAGAGTTCTTTCCATGGATCCGGGAAATGAAACAGCCAGGTGTAACAGGGAAGATGCTATGGCTGCTTTAGAGAAGAAATCTTTACGATGAAATTTTTTATATATAAATATTTACTGAGCCGGGCATAGGCATGTAGTAAAAATGTTCCTCCCGTCACGCGTTACCCGTTACGAGAAGCTTATATGTATTATCTATGCTCACCGCAGTAGAAAGTGGTGTTATTTTGGAACTGTTAGAAATGACGTGGCACGAAGTAGAAAAATATCTGGAAAGCAGAAAAGCTATTATAATACCGGTAGGAAGCATTGCACAGCACAGCCTTGCGCTGCCACTGGGAACAGACAGTTATATTGCTGAAAAGATAGCCCTTGAAGTTGGAAATAGAACTTTTACTATAGTGGTACCATGCATAAAATTTGGCCTGTCCATGGTGCCACATATGGCTTTCACCGGCACTGTAACAGTGAGACCTGAAACCCTTCAGAAACTTATAGAAGATACTGTAAGATCCCTTTATCTGCACGGATTTCGTCAGTTTCTTATGGTCAATGGCCATGGCCTGAATGAAGCAAGTATAATCTGTGCCTTTCAGAACCTCTGCTTCGAATTACCGGGTGTAAGCTATTATTCCGTTGCATGGTGGGATATTAAAAAAGTTCAGAGTCTGCGAACGGTATATTTTTCATCATCAGGCCATGCCACAGCAGAAGAGGTATCTATGATGCTTTATCTTTACGAAAAAATGGTAAAAAAGGAACATTTTGAGAAACACAATCCTCCCTATACCTATTTTACAAGTCTTGATAAAACGAGAGCCTATACCTCTACAGGTGTTATAAACGGAGACCAGGGAGAAGCGGATAAGGAACTGGGAAGACAGTTATTTAATGAAGCAGTGCAGGGATATATTCAGATGCTCAATGATTTGATAAGCAGTGACCAATGATCGGTGTACGGTTACCAGTGGCCGGTGGAAAACAGGTGTTATAAATTACCTGTTATTGACCTGAGCTAATTACCGCTCCAGGTAAATTGGTACCCAAAAAATATGGAACACGCTCCTGTCCCTGTCCGGGGTCTGGAGGAAAAGATATACCCTATTAAAAGAGAAAGGTAATAAAAATCTTCCTCCCGTTACGCGTTATGCTGTATTATTTATGGTCACCATATTAATTCAATATTTCTACTGTTCCGTTATTTCCGTCTACCCTTATGAGCTGACCTGTCTTTATAATCTTTGTGGCAGGCCCCACATTCACTACGGCAGGTATGGCAAGTTCCCTTGCGACAATACTTCCATGACTGAGCATACCTCCCATGTCCATTACTATTGCAGATGCAGAAATGAAGTAAGGAGTCCAGCCCGGATCTGTAAAAGGAGCAACAAGAATTTCGCCCTGGAGAATTTTTTCGTCTCTGTCACTGTTAAGTATAACCCTGGCATGGCCTGTTACAACGCCCGCACTTACTGCGATTCCATTAAAAATTTCATCACTCATGTTAATATCTTCAGTGACAAAACAGTCAAAATTTCCTTTTATAACAGGGGGCAGAGTGATCTTTAGATTTTTTTCATAGTCATATCTTCTTTCCCTTATTATTTCTCCTCTATTATTTAATTTACTTTTAAATAAATCTTCTATTTCCTGAAGTTCCAGAAAAAAAATATCGTCATCTTTTTCCATGATCCCTTTTCCGTGAAACCTGCGGCCAGCTTCCAGGAGAATGAGCCTGCATATGAAAATCCTTTTTACTGCTTCACTTTTAATGTTTTCTCTGAATACAAGCCCTGAAGAGGCCTGGAGAAGAACATGATTGAAGATATATCTTTTCAATGGATTTTTTAACATTTTTCTGAGCTTTTTTACTAAAAAATCTCTTTCTTCAGCACGTTTTTCATATTTTTTTACAGTATTACAGGTATCTTTCTGCTTTATGAAAAATCTTACTCTGTCCAGTATACAATCAGGTTCTTCAGCCCATCTTTTATTATAAAGTTCTATTTCTCCTCTTGTATGATGACCATGGTTTTTTATGAAATTATTCCATTTTGATAAAAATTCTCTTCCCTGCGGAATTTTTTTGAGTAATCTCTCTGTTTCCTCAAAATTATGTTCGGACATAATAATGGTTTTTACTTCTTCATGTTCAGAGGCAAAAATAGATAGTTTCCATAGATCCAGCCCGCTCAGAGCAGATTCCATATTACCCATACCGGACATAAGACTGTTTGAAATTGAAGAATCACTATCGGAAAGCCAGTGACGGCAGATTTTGTTAAGAATATTAAAGTAACTCATTCCGCTTCCTGCACAGGAAACAAGTTGTGCCATATCATAAAATTTCTCCATTATGTTATGGAAATGGCTGAATAATTCTTCATCTGTCATAGAGGAAATATCTTTTTCCATTAACAGGTCAGTGTCTTTTCTGATTATATCTATAAAGGAAAAACCTTTTGAAGGAGGATTAAGTATAAACCATAGAAGAAGAGCAGGTAATCTGAATAGAATTTTCCAGAGGGTTATTTTAAAGGGCACTATATCTTCAGGTAATATTTCAGGAAGACCTTCTATTTTTTTCCCCTGCATGCCTCCCAGAACATCGCTGAATTCCCTGTCTTTCAGCCCCGGTACAGCTTTAAATATACCTGTAACCACATTTAAATTGAAATAAATCCTTCCTCCTATGAGTTTTATTATTTCCGTATTATCGAGTTCTATGCCTGTCAGGGTAAGAATCTGACGAAAAATTTCTTTTATGAAGAGCCCTGCTACAGACCATGTTACAGGGGTGGCAACATCAGGCAGAACTTCTCCGGTATTTGCATTTGTCCAGATAAAATTGTCTCCGCTTAAAGTGCTGACAGGTCTTGACTGGAGAAAATAGATTTCTTCATTTTTTATGGCCCATTCTATGTCCTGGGGAGAGTTAAAATAGCCTTCGATTTTTAATGAATCTTCTACAAGTTTTTTGAGAAGTTCTTCAGAAAATTCCCTTTTTGTCTCTTCAATGATTTTCAGATTTTTTTTATCTATTATTATCCTCTCAGGTGTTACTCTGCCGGAAACAAGATTTTCCCCCTGTCCTTGACAGTATTCCATTACAATTCTATTTTTCTGTCCTTTTACCGGGTCAATAGTAAACAGTACACCTGAAAAATCTGCTTTTATTAATGTCTGAACAATGACTGCCATAGATGCTTCACTGTGATTGATTTTATATTTTTCCCTGTATAGGAAAACTCTTTCATTCCAGAGAGAAGCCCAGCATTTTTTTATGGATAGAATGCAATCTTCAACTGTGGTTATGCCAAGGAATGTATCATACTGACCTGCAAAAGAATTTTTCTGTAGATCTTCTGCCGTACATGATGAACGGACTGCAACCGATTTACTTCCAAGAAGGTGAAAATGTTCCTCTATTTCTTGTTTTAAATTTCCATTTAACGGTGAATTAATAATTTTTTCTCTTATTTTATTCAGAATATTGATTTTTTCTTCAGCTGATAAAGAATTGTTTATTTCTATTTTATCTATCCCTGATTTATTGAAATGTTCATGATAAACCTCTGACGTGATGCAGAAACCGGATGGTACATTAAAACCGAGCTGAAGCAATTTGTTGAGGTTGTATGCTTTCATACCTATAAGGACAGCCGGGGCAGGTTTTTCTGAAGCAAGAGAAATGATTTTATTCATATATTTTTGTCATGAGTAGTGAGTCGTGAATAGTGAGTAAAAAGATTTTTTTCACTACTCACGACTCACTTTTGACGACTCACTGTTCCGTTACTGTAATAACAGTCTGAGGAGATTTATTACCTGAACTGTCTATAGCAATAACAGTTATAGTATGCTGTGTCCCTGAACCGAAAATCGAGGTGTATTTATCATAGAAATATCCCTTTTCGTCTGCTGAAATCCTTTTGGTTCCGGCCACTCCTTTTACAGGTAATACATTGAATAAACTGGTTTGATATTCATAGGTTATTTCAACTGTTGCATAGGGTTTTGTATAGCCCTTTATTTCTACAGGAAAGACCACCTTCTGACCGCTCTGTATACTTGTTATGTTTGGTGCATTAAAGCCCTGTTCAACATCAAATGTAACAGGAGGTTCTACTACCAGGGTGTCTTCTACTGTTTGATTTTTCAGATGAACGATAATTTTTGCTCCTGATGCTTTTGCTACAGATGTTACCGGATATTCTCCGTAATATATGCCGCTTGCTGTTTCTTTCATTGTTATATTTATGAGACCTATTATTTCAAACCAGGCAACACAACCGCTTACGCCATACATGGTAACCTGCAGTTTCTGTCCTGTTTTCAGCGGTAATTGTCCGTTATGAGATGCAGAAAAAATAAGACCTTTTGCAGCAGGTGATATAACAAATGACCATCCGTACTGAACACTGTTGCCATTTTCATCCTGCGCCGTAAGTTCGACCCATATATTTCTTTTCAGAGGAAGAGGATTTGCCGGATTGTAGGATATAAACATAGGTGCCTTTGTAACCTGTCCTGTCACATCCACTCCATCTACCAGTAATTTTACTGTTTGAGGATTTACAAGACTTCCTTTCTGTGTGTCAAAGGTCACATATATATTCGGTCTGTCACTTTCTACTGTAGAACCGTTTTTCGGCGACACTTCCGACACAACAGGAGAAATACCTGCCACTGTGACAGGGCCTGTCTGAAATACAGGAGCATCTTTACCATTTTTTGTGATATGTCCCAGCAGATAAGCTTCTCTTGCACTGTCTCCTGCGAGAACTCTGTAGATTCCTTCATAAATACCGGGCTGAATCTCAGTCATAGGGATATTTGATTTGAAATTGGTAATATCGAAAAAAGCGGTACATCCCCCGGTGCCTTTTAATGTAACTCTGAGTTCATCCCCTTTTTTGAGTGGTTTCGTTGCATTATGAGTCAAAGAAGAAATTTTTATTTCTTCCGCAGGAGTTGGCTGTACAGAGCCCATATTGACCGGCACATTATCCTGAAGATTTACAGAAGTATTATCTTTTTTTAAATAGCCTGTTATTGTGCCATTTGAAATATTATCTGCTCCCCTTACAGTGAAGGTTCCTTTATAGGTACCTGCCTGAATTTCAGCCATATTTACGCCTTTGATTATATTTCCTATATCAAATGTAGCCTGTCCTCCTGCAGTTCCTGTCATAATTACTTCCACTACATCTCCTGGACGAAAAAGGGAGGAACCATTATGAGATATTGAGATGATTTTTACATCTTCTGCCATCTGTCCCATAGATATTTTTTTTTCTGACTGTCCTGTGGCAGGAACAGAATTATCCTTTGACAGATATCCTGTTACGAGCAGTTCTGTGCCTCTGTCAGAAGATTTTACCGTATAAGTTCCTTCATATTTTCCCTGACTCACTTCATTCATAGTAATTCCTGTTACTATGCCCGGTATATCGAATGTTGCCCTGCTACCGGGTGTACCGATCAACGTTACTGTTAATACATCGCCTCCCCCCAGGTTTCCGGTGGCGCTGTGCATAATTGCATAAATTGCCGGAGCGGCCTGCGGGGTGCCCTGCATATCCTCTGTACTGATAAATATGGATCTTGTTTTTCCGTCCCATTTTACCTTTGCTCCGAATGCTTCTCCTACAAACCTTAACGGCACAAGAGTTCTTTCGTTTATACTCATGGCCGGCATATCAAGTTTTCTTATCTGGCCGTTTACATAGGCGTTGGTACTGTCCAATGTAAGCTGTACAGTAGTAGTACCTTTATTTGAAGTGATAGTTCTTGTATTGCTGTCATATTTCACAGTTGCTCCCAGGCCGTTGAATATGGCTCTCAGAGGTACCAGTGTATAACCGTCTTTCTGGGCAGGAGGCACATCGAAAAAGAGTTCTCTACCGTCAATATAAACTCTTATAACCTCCTGAGCCGCAAGATTTAGAGTAAGGCATATAAGAAGCAAAGATAAAGAAATTGTTGTAATAATGAATTTTTTCATAAAATACCCGCCTTTCTAATAATGAATGTTTATTTTATTACCCTGATAATTATTATTTAGTCATTTAGCAGAAAAATCCTTTTTTTATAATTTCCCTGGAAGAACTTTCTTATGTTCTATACTTTTGTAGATTTCTTAAAAACAGTTGTAACTCTTAAATTTAAGGCTAATTAGCTATTAGCAATTAGACTAAAGAACAAAGTTAAAAGCTAATAGCTTTTTGAGCCTTACATAATTTTATTCAACTATGTAAGAAATTATAATTTTTTTAAAACGTGCAAAACTATAGTGTTTGACAGAAAAATAAATTATAACACTTTATAAAACTGACTATAAAGGATATTTGTTCTGTGAACTAGAATATTTTCTATTCCTGAGGAATTTATAGCATATTCCATAAGTTATCAGAATTTATTGTGGCCATAACAACCTGTAAGTAATCCTTGCGTCACGCGTCACGCGTCACGATAATCAGATCAGAGAATTTATTTTTATGAATAGAAAAAAAATAATTTTATCCATATTATTGACTGCTATTATTTTATCGTGCCTGTTTATTTATATGTCTTTAGAAAATTACCCGTGGGATAAAGTAATAGGTAAGGAAATACAGAAAAAAATTAATGGTATTTTTTCTGTAGAGAGTGTAGCCTTTAATCTGTCTCATATTACTTTGAAAAATATCGCTTTACTTTCTATGAAAGGTGAAAAAATAATAACAGCAGATACTGTAATAGTAGAATATCATCTGAAAAACTATTTGAAAAACAGTGAACCTCTGGAATGTATAAGTCATGTTTCAGTAATAAATCCTGTAATCAATATGACCTGTTCTTCTGAAGGCAAATGGAATGTTCAGGAGCTTTTTAAGGAAGGTGAAAAAAAGATAATACCTTTTAACGGCTCTATGGAAATCAAAAATGGAAAGTTGACATTAATATCCTATAAAAAAGATTTGCCTTTAAATTTTTCTATGACTGATATTAACGGAACAGCTGATCTTTGGGCAAATCCTTATCTTAACTTTTTTATCACCGGTCGTGAAGGTGTGTCATGGTTATCTCTGAAAGGAGAAGGCGATTATATAAAATCCAGATTTTCTGCCATGGCAGAGCTTTCAGATATAGATATATCAAAATGGGGAAAACTTATCCGTATAAAACACCTGAATTTTACAGGAGGTAAAATAAATACTGCCTTATCTCTTTCCTTATTTCCCAAAAAAAATGGTGATCTTTTTCTGAATATAGACGGAGATGGAAATATAAGAGAAGGCTCTGTCGATTGTTTTGAAGGTAAGGTTCAGGTGAATGATATCAAAGGAAACATGAGGTTTAAAGGAGATAGTCTCACTCTGCTGGATATTCAGGGCAGAAGGGACCGCTCTTTCGTTAATGTTTCCGGCACTATTTCTTTTCTTCGAAAAGATCCTTTTGTGGAATTATCAATTGATTGTCCTGATTTTCAGGTAGATCCTGTAATCGATAAATTTTTCCCTGAAATGGAAAAATATAAAATAAAAGGAACTGTTTCCATTAAAACTTTGATAACAGGCCCGGCCCATGAAGCACTTTTTCTGTCTACCATAACGTCCCGGATAATAAAATTAAAAGGAAAAATCTGTAAAAATTTTTATGGCAGAGGATCATTCAGGGAGAAAAAACTTCACATTCAGGAGGCAACATGTTTGTTCGGAGGAGGAGAGATATGTCTTAAAGGTTTTGCTAGCATTCCTGAGAAACCGAAAGAACCTGATATGAATATAACTCTGGAAGCAAAAGATATTAACCCTGCATATATGTCACTCTTTATACCGGAACTGGAAAAATTTAAATTGACTGGTTCTGTAAACTCTAAAGTTTTTATTCTCGGTCATAAGGACAATCCTATTGTAAGTGCTGATATATCATCTTCTAGGGGGTTAAGCTTTATGGGATTAAATTTTCAGGATCTTGAAACTTCTTTTACTTATTTTAATGAAACTCTGAGTATAAGTAATCTTACAGGCCATACATCTTCAGGCTCAGTTGAGCTTGCAGGGCATATAATAAATGTAAAAAAACCGGTTTTTTATTTATATGCAGACGGCAATAATTTCAATCTTGACAGTTTACATGGAATATATCCTGAACTGGCATCGACCGGTTTTTCAGGTATATCTGATTTTTTCATGGAAATCTGCGGCAGCGAAAATGATGTCCTGGCAAGAGGAAAGTTCTCAGATGCTTCCCTGACAATGAGGGGGCAGAACATAGACCATGGCAGATGTAACTTCGAATTTGCAGATAAGTTTCTCCTTATAAGTGATATTTATGCTCTCTGGAACGGAAATGCGATTACAGGTAGAGGGATTATTTCCACCGGCTCTGAAAAGACAATTGATTTATTTTTGCATTCTCCTCAAATAAAAGTTGAAACTATTGCCTCTCTCTATCCTCCTCTGAGTAAATATAAAATTAAGGGTTTATTGAAAATGGATATCTCGGCAAGAGGTTCTTTAGAGACTCCTCTTATTGCAGGAAATATAGAAATTCCCGATATGGATATTAATACTTATAAATTAAAGAATTTTAAACTCTGCGGTTATTTTAAAAACAGTGACCTTTCCATTCCTTTTATAAAAGGTAATTTATTAAATAGTTCCACTGAGAAATCTCTTCTTCCTCTTGAAGGAAAACTGACGATTTCAGGCATATCAGGTAATATGTACGGCAATCTTCACCTTCTTTCTCCCGGAGGAGTTTGGCATGGAGTTAATATCGGAAAGATAGAAACGTTCGGATATAT
>JBEHWP010000007.1:0-28199 GCA_040217665.1 Vulcanimicrobiota bacterium | reverse complement strand
CGTGGAAAGAATAATATATATGAAACTTTCAGGTAGCATGTCTCACAAGAAAATTATAATTACCAGGTATTTGCAGTCAATAATTAATGCGTCTCTTTATTTAAGTTCCCGCGACGGTATTTCGGTAATGAATTCATTTAGAACCTGTTATAAAAAAGAAGCAAAAATAAATACAGAAGAGTATAAATCATTATGTGCCAGAACAGACGCATCTCTCAAGGAAATAGAGAGTATTTATAAAGATTTTAAAGATATATTGTTTATCTGTCCCGACCATGGACATGTTCTTTATTCCTTAAAGAAAGGTAAAGAATTCGGAACAGATCTGGTGACAGGGCCTTATAGAGACAGTGCACTGGGAGATTTATGGATGACAGTAATGAAAGAAAAAAAAGTTTCCATGTGTGATTATTCTTATTATGAACCGGCAGGGGAAATAGTTTATTTCATAGGAACTCCTGTTTTGAATGACAGAAATGAAATCTGCGGTGTAATAGCAATAATGTTAAGCCCTGAACATATTAATAATATACTCAAAGTCAATATAGGAGTAGGAAAGACTGAAGAAACTTATATTGCAGGTAAAGATTTACTGGCCCGTTCCAGTCTTATCAGTAACCCCTCTGCAATATTAAAGCAGAAGATTGATACGGAAGCAGTAAATCGTGCTTTTAATAATGAACAGGGCAGTGCAATAATATCTGACTACCGTAATAAAAAGGTATTGAGCAGTTACGCTCCTATGGAATTAAAGGATACAACAGGACTGGATATTAACTGGGTTATTATCAGTGAAATTGATATGTCAGAAGCTATGACTCCTATTATGGAACTGGAATATGATTTGCTGAAAGTCGGATTTATTGCTCTCCTTTTATCACTTTTGATATCTTATATTATAGCAAAGCGTATTACTTCACCTATAAGAAAAATTTCTCAGGAAGCTGTCAGGGTAGGAGCAGGCGATCTGACCGCTACCATTACATGTGATGACAGAACTGATGAAATAGGTGTTATGACTATGGAGTTTAAAAAAATGGTGGAGAACCTTCGAAAACAGACAGGGGAAATTATAGAAGGAACTACTGTTCTCTCTGCAGCAGTAACTGAAATATCCACTGCCATAGCAGAACTTTCAACTACTGCTACGGAAACAGCTGCTTCTATCAGTGAAACGACTACAACTATAGAGGAAGTGAGACAGACATCAGAGCTTTCCAGTCAGAAGGCGAAGCAGTTATCTGCAAATGCCCAGAAAACAGTAGCCATATCACAACTCGGGAAAAAATCCACGGAAGATACAATAGAAGAAATAAAAAAGATAAAGGAACATATGGAGTCCATTGCGGAAACTATTATAAAACTCAGTGAACAGAGTCAGTCCATAGGAGAAATAATAGCTACCGTAAATGATCTCGCAGAACAGTCAAATATTCTTGCAGTCAATGCAGCTATTGAAGCTGTAAAGGCAGGAGAAGCAGGGAAAGGTTTTACTGTTGTGGCACAGGAAGTGAAGAGTCTTGCAGAACAGTCTAAATCTGCAACATCTCAGATAAGGCATATCTTGAATGATATACAGAAAGCTACAACAGCAGCAGTAATGGCTGCAGAGCAGGGAAATAAAGCAGTGGAACAGGGAGTAAAACAATCAGCTCAGGCAGGAGAAGCTATTGTAACCCTTACAAAAGGTGTTGTAGAAGCAGCACAGAGTTCAATCCAGATTGAAGCTTCAAGCAATCAGCAGATGGCAGGTATAGATCAGGTTAATATAGCAATGAAAAATATCAAACAGGCAAGTATACATAATGTAGACAGTGCAAGACAGCTTGAAGATGCCGTAAAATCAATAGGGGACTTATGGGAAAAATTGAAAAATATTGTAAAAATTTATAAGGTATAAGAAATATTTAAGAAGAGAAAATATGAAATATGATTGGTTACCTGTTACAATTAACCGGTTACCGAACATCTAAATACTGATTATGGATATGAATGAAGAATTCCTTCAGATGCTTCTTTCTGCTTTCAGAGCAGAAGGAGAAGAAAGAATTAATATAATGTCTTCATCACTTCTGGAACTGGAAAAAGAAGCTTCTGAAGAAAAACAAAAAACAATACTGGAAACAATATACAGAGAGGCTCACAGCCTGAAGGGCGCTGCCAGAGCTGTTGATCTGACTTCTATAGAGACCCTCTGTCATGGCATGGAAAATATTTTTTCTCTCCTGAAGAACAACAGACTGGCCCTGAACAGTGAGATGTTTGATATATTTCATAAAACTGTTGATATGATTGAAAAAATTCTTACAAAGTCAGGAAAAGAAGATATTTCAGAGATTATTCAGGAACTTGACTCTTTAAAGACAGGGGAAGTAAAAAGAGCTATACCTTCAGACCACACTTCAGAGAAAAAAGAAGTGCCATTAAAACCTTCAGACCACACTTCAGAGAAAAAAGAAGTGCCTGAAAAATTTTTGTCCCCTGTTTCTGAAGAGGAATGTAAAAAAGAATCTGCTTCAAAGGATATAGAAGGAGGTTTGAAAGTAAAAACTGCTCCGGAAACAGTGAGAATAGCTGCAACAAAACTGGACAGGCTTATGCTTCAGGCAGAAGAATTACTATCTGTAAAACTCTCTGCCGGGCAGCGTTCTTCCGATTTAAAAGATATTAACGATATGATAGTTCTGTGGAAAAAAGAAAGAAAAAAGATTGACCCCGGTGTAAAAGCTTTTTCCAGAATGACAGATGAAAAAGATATAAAAAAAATTTTAGATAACAGGCTTTTAGAGTTTCTGGAATTTAACAATAACTACATCAATTTACTTGAAAATAAAATTTCCTCTCTTCTTAAAGTATCTCTTATGGATTCCCGTTCTGTTACATTTCTTGTAGATACCCTTCTTGAAGAAATGAAAAAAACTCTCATGCTCCCTTTTTCATCTATAACCCTGTCTTTTCCGAAAATGATAAGAGATATTTCAAAAGCTCAGAATAAAGAAGTGGAATTATTCATTGAAGGCAGTGATATTGAAATAGACAGGCGTATACTGGAAGAAATGAAAACCCCTCTTATTCATCTTCTGAGAAATTCCGTTGATCATGGTATCGAACCTCCTTCTGAAAGAGAGAAAAAAAATAAAGATAAAAAAGGTACTATAAAAATCAATCTGTTACAGCCTGATACCGGGAAAGTAAGTATTGTAATCTCTGATGACGGCAGGGGAATCGATGTGGAAAGAATTAAATCGGCAGCCATAAAAAAAGGTATTATTTCAGATAAAATTTTAGAAGATGAAATTTTTTCACTTATATTCCAACCGGATATTTCAGCAAGTCCTATTATTACAGATATTTCCGGCAGAGGCCTGGGTATGGCAATAGTAAGAGAAACTGTTGAAAAAATGGGCGGCACTATAACTGTTCAAAGTAAAGCAAATATAGGAACGACATTTAAAATAATCCTTCCTATCACGCTTGCTACATTCAGAGGCACTCTTGTCATTGTATCAGGAAGAGAATTTATTATACCTTCCATAAATATAGACAGGGTTTTAAGAATAAAAAAGAGTGAAGTGAAAACAGTGGAAAATAAAGAAACAGTCACAGTAGATAAAAAAATTATTCCCATTGTTTATCTCTCTGACATACTGGAACTGCCGGACAGAAAGGAAGAGAAGAGGGATTTTATTATACTGTTAATTATTCGCCGCGGAGACAGAATTGCTGGTTTCTGTGTAAATGAAATAATCTCAGAGCAGGAAGTGCTGGTAAAAAGTCTGGGTAAACAGCTTGTCCGTGTAAGAAATATTTCAGGTGCCACTATTTCAAGTGCCGGTAAAGTAATTCCGATTTTAAATACATCTGATCTGATAAAATCTGTTTCAAAAATTACTCATAAACGAAGGATAAAGGATATAGAAGAAAGAAAAGAAGAGATTAAATCAATTCTGGTAGCAGATGATTCCATTACGTCCAGGATACTTGTAAAAAATATACTTGAATCTTCCGGTTATAGTGTTAAAACGGCTGTTGACGGTATTGATGCCTATAGAGCTTTAAGAGAAGACGAGTTTCATCTCGTTGTTTCAGATGTAGAAATGCCCGGTATGGACGGCTTTGAACTGACGGAAACAATAAGAAAGGATAAAAAACTTTCGGAACTTCCCGTTATTCTTCTTACTGCCCTTTCTTCAAAAGAAGACAGAGAAAGAGGGATAGATGTCGGTGCAAGTGCCTATATAGTAAAAAGTACCTTTGACCAGAGCAATCTGTTAAATGTTATAAAAAAGTTAATTTGAGCAGTGAGTCGTGAGCCGTGAAAAGTGAAAAGTGAAAAGTGAAAAGTAAAAGGTGAAAAGTGAAAGGTGAAAAGTTAAGAGTGAAAGGTGAAGAGTGAAAAGTGAAAAGTGAAGAGTGAGCAGCAGGGGTGAACCGTGATCGCCCGGTACGGGTAAAACACGCATTACGCATTACGCATCACGAACCATCCGTCACGCGTCACGATTATCACACATCACAGTTCACTTATATACAGAGGAAAACATATGATAAAAGTTCTCATAGTTGACGATTCTCAAACAGTAAGATTTATTTTATCTGACATATTGAGTTCCGATCCTGATATTCAGTTAATCGGTGCAGCAGGGAACGGAGCAGAGGCCCTTAATATTCTGCAAAGAAAAAAACCTGATATAATAACAATGGATATTAATATGCCCGGGATAAACGGTTTTGACCTGACAAGAAAAATTATGGAAACCAGTCCTGTTCCTGTTGTTATAGTAAGTTCTTACTGCAGTCCTGAAGATGCACAGATGACTTTTAAAGCTCTAGAAGCAGGGGCTGTAGGCATACTGGAAAAACCATCTGTAGAACTTAAAAATACTGAGGAAATGAAGAAAAAATTCATTAATACCCTGAAATTAATGTCGGAAATAAAGGTTATAAAAAGGTGGACCACGAGAGAGAAAGAAATACCGGTATATAGAGATGAACCATCATTGAAAATTAAGAGCAGTCAGATAAAGGTAATTGCCATAGGATCTTCTATAGGAGGCCCCTTCGCGCTGCGTACCTTATTATCAGGCCTTTCTGCTTCCGTAGATGTACCTCTCTTTATTGTCCAGCATATTGCCAGGGGATTTATAGAAGGTATGATAGAATGGTTGAAAAACGATATAAAGCTCCCTGTTCATCTTGCGTCACATGATATAAAACCTGAAGGAGGACACGTATATTTTGCACCTGATGATTTTCATATGGAAGTCGGTACCAATGGTTTAATAAGACTCAGAAAAGCTGTAGCAGGTGAGCACATATGTCCGTCTGTATCATCTCTTTTCAGATCCGTAGCACATGTTTACGGATCTTCTTCAACAGGTATTCTCCTGACAGGTATGGGCACAGACGGATCGGCAGAATTAAAACTGATGAGAGATAAAGGGGCTATTACCATAGCACAGGATGCGCAAAGCTCTGTCGTTCATGGTATGCCGGGAGAGGCTATAAAACTCGGAGGTGCAACATATATTCTTCCTCCCGGGGATATGGCACCCCTTATAATGAAATTACTGAAATACTGAATTGAAAGGAATGTTGACATTGAATAATAATTTACCTGAAAGTTATAGATATTACGTCCTGGAAAACGGTTTGAAGGTCATATCTATAATAAACAGAAATTTTCCTGTTGTAGTCGTATCAGTCCATGCAAATACAGGCTATTGCTGGGAACCTGATGAACTGGTAGGAATAAGTCATGTAGTGGAACATAATTTGATGCATGCTTCTGAAAAAAGAGCGGAAACAGAAATTTTTTCCATTGACAGAAGAATGGCGGGAGCCATGTATGATGCAGGCACAAGCTATGATTACACTGAATATCTTCTTACAGTGCCTTCCCGGAATCTTTCCCTGGCAATGGATATACTCTGTGACGGTTTCGGCAAACCTGTGTTTCATCCCGAAGTATTTAAGAGTGAAATGGGTGCTATAAAACAGGAAAGTAAACGTAAAATGGATATGCCTCAGGCCATGCTCAGAGAAAAACTTTATTCCGTTGCCTACAGGCTTAACCGCAGAAGAAGATGGAGACTGGGACCTGAAGAAATTCTCAATAAACTTACTCCCGGGGATTTAGATAAATATTTTTTTGAAAGATATGTACCGAGAAATTATATTCTTGTGGTGGCAGGCGATATCGATCATGAAACAGTGGAACGTGAAGTGAGACAGACTTTTGCTCCTCTTCCAGGCAGAGAGTTATCAGGCACTTATTCCCCTCCAGAACCGCCCCAGCATGAAGTAAGATATATGGAAATGAGGCGTCAGGTGGGACAGGTTTACTGGATGTGCGGTTTTCATTCCCCGAAATATCTTCAGGAAGAAAACGGGGCAATGGAACTTCTTGCCATAATCCTGGGACAGGGATTTAATTCCAGGCTTAATCTGAAGGTAAGGGAAGAAAAAGGCCTCGTAGATGAAATTATTGCCAGTGCCTCTGATTTCGATGAAAATACTATGTTCAATATATTCATGAAAACCGATACGAAACGGTTAAAAAATGCGGAAAAAGCAGTCATGTCAGAAATTTTTGCTCTTGCATCCCATCCCGTTACACAGCCGGAACTGCTTAGAGCCAGAAGTATTATACAGAATAACATATTATTCCTTCATGATGATATAAGACAGGAAGTGGGCTTCAAGAGCATAGTAGAAACAAGAACCGGTTCTTTCCTGAACTGTGATAAATATCTTAACGACATACTTGCCCTTAATTCAGAGGAAATACTGAAAAGAGCAAAGGAATATCTCAGACCTGACAATATATCGGTATGCACTATTATTCCTGAAAAGGATTCTTTTGAGAAAAGAGATTCTGAAGATTTAATACCATCAATTAAAGAGGCTCTTCGGATTGCAGAAGAAACAACATATCAATCAGATGAGCAGGTACTTCTGGAAGGAAAAAGTTTAACTCTTTTATTTCCTGAAGGGAAGCCTCTTGATAAAATAAAGGAATTCAATCTCTCTAACGGCCCGGAAATATTACTTCTTGAAAACTCGCGTATTCCCATATTTACTGCAGCATTACTGTTAAGAGGAGGAAAATCTCAGGAAGATATACAAAATTGCGGCATAACATCACTTATGCAGTCTGCAATGCTGAAAGGATCCCATGATTTTACCGGGAGAGAACTGCTAGGGAAACTGGAGACACTGGGCGTATCTGTGAGACCTGTCATAAAGAATGATTATTTCGGTTTTATACTGAAAGGCACTTCCTGGAATTTCAGGACGTCTTTCCAAATACTTCAGGAAATATTACTTCATCCGTCATTTCCTTCAGAAGAAATAGAAATTGAAAAAAGAAAAATTCTTGCCAGGATAAGGGGAATAGAAGACAGTCCCAGAGAGCAATGTCTGTCTTTATTTTCACAGGAAGTGTTCAGAGGCCATCCTTACGGATTACCGCCTGAAGGCATGGAAGAAGTAATAAAACAACTTCAAAGACAGGATCTAGTTAAATGGCATGATCTGATGGTTAAGGGTTCAAATCTTATAGTAGCTTTCGGAGGAGATCTTACGGAAGATAAGATAATGAAGGAAATGAACTTTATTGAGAGACTCCCTGCGGGGCAGAAGGCCATTACACCTGATTATGTCATCAAACCTGTTTATAATCCTGTGGAACATATTGTTTCAAAGAAACGAAGCCAGACTTCTACAGCCATAGGATATGCCACTGTTCCTGCAGGCCATGATGATTATCCTGTGTTACAGGTTATAAGGGGACTTACAACAGGTGACGGAGGAAGGTTCTGGAATGAAATAAGAGGCAAGAGGGGACTTGCCTATGTGATACATACATACAATCATTTTTACGGCAAAGGCGGCACCTTTATGTCCTATGCTGCCACATCGCCCGATACTGCTGCTCTTACGGAAGAGCTTCTTGTGAAAGAATTTAAAAAGCTCTATGAAGAACCGCCTTCGAAAGAAGAATTGACTCAGGGGAAAAACTATATTACAGGTCTTTATCTGGCAGGAGAAAAGACAACCCTTGCAAGGACTGCTGCCCTGGCAGAAGCGGCATGTTACGGAGTAAATAAGGATTATGTTCTTCAATATGTAGATAATATAAAGAAAGTCACTGCTGAAAAACTTGTGGAAGTGGCAGAGAAATATTTTGTTCCCGGAGCATATTATAAAGCACAGGTGAAAGGAGAGTAGGGCGTGAGTGGTGAGTGGTGAGTCTTGGTAGGGGCGTTTAATTAAACGCCCTGGGACTAAATACGCATCACGCATCACGCATTACGCATCACGCATCACGAAACCACCCGTCACGATTATAGTGAGCAGTGAGTTTCAGTGGCTTACGACTCAATGATTACAACATAGAAAGGAAGGTCTGAAATGGATACAGTCAGCTGCCGTGAATGCGGAAGGAAAATAAAATACGGAAAGAAAAGCTGTTTTTACTGCGGTGCCAGTCTGGAAGGACTTGTGCCGGAATTGAAATGCAAACAATGTAATACTGTTAACCCTGATATAAATAAATTCTGTATGGAATGCGGCGGGCCTTTACTTGAAGGAGGAGAACCTCTGAATATACTGGCCAGTATTCCGCCTCCCGAAAGAAATATAGATATAGACGAAGCAGGTGTAAGGGTTATCATATTTGCAGATGAAGTTATGAGAATGGAAAAAGGTTATCCTCCTCAGACTTTTCAACTATCATGGGATTCTATAAGAGAGGTAAATGTGTACAGAGTTGAAGAATCAGAAAGTAAAACAGTAAAAAGACAGGCCAGTGCCGGGGAAAAATTTGCTAAAAATGTATTGAGCCACGCTACCGGAGGGTTCGGATCACTCCTGGCCGGTTCTGGAACAAAAACCGAGACGGTTCAAACTCTGAAAGAAGCTCTTATCTGTGAAATAATATCGGAGAATATAACCCATCTCATAATAGGTGATAAGTTTAATTACGGTAAAACCCTGGGCCCTGAAATGGAATATAATATTAAAAATAATTTCGCAAAGGTAGTTAAAAAGATAGTTCAGTACTGTAAATCGATAAATATGAACAGAGGAACACAGATTATGATAACCAGAGGGGGAATTTGAGAAAAGCATCGGCTGTATCAGTTCCGAGCCAGGAACTTTTTATTATTTCTATATTACTAAAACTTTTATTTTTTAAATATTCTATGATTCCTCTTACTATGTCCGGGTCGGTAGTTGCGCCGTTAGAAGACGGACCTGCCACTACAAGATTGGACTTTATGGCAATCAACGAGCCGGAAGGGATTAATTCTTCTATTTTCATTATACTCTTTAATTATATTTTTTATATTCTGATTGATATTTTGTATATTTTAGTCTATAATTTTTATAGATAGGAGGTGATTATCAATGATTAAAAATAATCTCAGCCTTTTACTTGGGAAAAGACGACTTAAAATGACAGAAGTAGCCAAAAAAGCGGGCGTTAATAAGAATACTATTTTAAATCTTTACCATGAGAGGACTACTAAAATTGATTTTTCTGTAATAGATAAATTGTGTAGAGTGCTTGGTTGTCAGCCAGGGGATATTTTAGTATATATTCCGGATAAAGAGAATGTAAAAGAAAAAAACTTTTTAAGAGAATATACAGAAGAAGAAATAAAAGAATTTTTAGAAGAAGATATTGTTACACCGGATATTACAGCGAAAGTTAATCAATTGATAAATTCATGACAATAAAAACAACTCCCAAAAAGCTCAGGGTATTTTTAGATGCCAACTGCTATATAGCTGCTGCCGGCTCTCCTGATGGCGGTTCATTTTTGATCTTTAAACTTGCCAGAGCCGGATATATAGAAATTATAACAACACAAAAACTACTTCAAGAAGCTAAATGTAATATAGAGAGAAAAATGGATGAGAAATTTATGCATGGCTACTATGAAGTATTAAAATCTACTGACATAGAGATAATGGAACCTGTAACTGTAGAAGAGGAGTTTCAATGGGAGTTTTGCACTCATAAAAAAGACTGTCATGTATTGGCAGCTGCATATAAAGCGAAAGCGGATGTTTTAGTAAGCCTTGATATAAAACATATAGTATCTGATAAAGTCAAGAAGAATTTTCCTATACCTGTTAAGAATACAAAAAGCTTTTTAACTGATTTTTTATCCGGTAAGTAAAGTGTAAGTTCATTTATTTTGAATATTAAGAAAATTGAAATAACTCTGAAAAATATAGAGGTCGCTGCCTGATGAAATTACCGGGGAAATCAGTTTGAAGGAAATAAAGAAATTTAGAGAAATTAAGTAATATAGAAAGAGGTAGAAACTGTTAACAGGAAAAAAATTAATGAGGCATAACAGAAAGGCGGTGATATTATGAGTCTCTTAAATTCCGGCCACGATGACGGCTTTATTTCTCCCTATATCATTGGAGATAAAAATCTCAGAGGCATGAAAACTACTGCTCCGCCTAAAAAAGAGGAGGTTAAACTGCCTGTACCTCCCCCTGTCGTAGAAAAACCTGCTCCTGTGAAAGAGGAAATCTTTCTGCCTCCTCCGCCGGAACCAGAAAAACCGCCTGAACTGCCGCCGCCTCCCGTAAGAAAAAAAAGAGATAAGCTGGACCTTGCCGCAGTTTACAATGAACTTCAGCTTCCTGAAATGCCTGTGCCTGACAGAATTCAGCCTCCTCCTCCCCGTACCATAGAATTTTCAGATTCTGTTATGGGACTTAAAAACCCTGACGGTACTCCTCTGGCTTTTGTTCAGAAAAAATATCTGGAAATAGAAATAGTGGATCCGAACAAAGGAAAAGAGGGAACTATGGATATTCAGGAAATATACAGGGAAGGTAAAGAAGCGGTCATATCAAAGGCAAATAAATTACTGGGCCAGGAAATCCCTGCGGAAAGCCGTGAGAGGAGTTTTGAAATGCTGGATAAGATGATCATAAAATCATCTGATCCTATGGCAAAAGAAAAACTCAAAGCAGAACTGGTAGTGCTCGGTGAAAAATTCATAAAAACCTGCAGAGATCATGACCTGTGGGTAATAATAATTGCTCCTCATGAAAGACTTTCAAAAATAAAAGTCTACGGCCATCAGTTATTCGGCTCCGGTGAAACGGGAAGAGGAGAATTCCACCGCAGTATGGATGAAATAAGAGGAGTATTTCGCACATACAGGGTAAATGAAGATCTTACATGGAAGATGGTCGCCATAGGAGAAGAACGTATAAACGGCATATACGGAACTACGTCAATTCATGAATTTGCCCATGCCTATGATTATGCCTGGCAGGTAATGCATAAATCCCAGTTCGGTCTTTCTGTCCAGTTATGGAATACCTTCTATCATAAAAGAACAGGCTTTGTATCGAAATATGCTTCCCATAAACCACAGGAATATTTTGCAGAATCTGTGGAAGCATTTTTCCACCCTCAAAACCATGAAGATCTGTTGAAATGTGATCCCGGCATGTATAAATATCTTCATGACCTCTTTGTCAGTATGCAGTAATCGTTGAACGGTGAATTGGCCATATAATTTTTAGAAAAAGCCACTAAAGTTTTAGAAAACTATGCCGAATTTATAAGTACAAAGAAAATACTATTTTTTTCCGGATACGGATTTCCGGAATTATCGTCAGGGAGGAACAGATTATGCCTAGCATTAATTTTAGTCCGGCAGGTATTACTGCTCTCAGGAATTTCAATATGGCTCAGGCAGGTTTGAGCCAGACACAGTCACGGATTGCCACAGGTAAAAGAGTTCAGTCTTCAGTAGACGACCCCGCTGCTATTGCCACATCTCAGAGACTCATAGCAGGGAAAAACGGAATTTCTGCAGGTATTGAAAACAGCAAAGCAGCAAATCTTCTCCTTTCTACAGCAGACAAAGCCCTCTCGAATATGCAGGACATTATGCAGAACATGAGGCAGATTGCACTGAAGGCTTCCAATGATGCCACTACTGATGAAGACAGATTGAATTATCAGAAACAGATTGACGACTACAGAAAAGAACTGGACAGGATTGCAAGGGATACGAAATACAAGGAAAGACACCTTCTTAACGGAGACATAAGCCCTACGTCAAAGAATGTGGATGCTTCCGCAAAGGTTCTTACAAATACGGGAGTAAATGAATCCGCTCTTCAGGGCTCTACTGCGACAAACCTGATACAGACAGCCGCAGTAAGCAGTACTGCACAGTATGATATTACATTCCAGATAAAGCTCGTGGCAAACGGTAACAGCGTGGACGCCCAGATATTTGCGTCAAATGCCACTAACAGCGCATCTCCTGTAACGACTGTTTCAGGACTTAACGGAGGAGCTAAAACCATTAACATTGCCCTTGACGGAACAGGAAGCGGGTCATCAGGGGGAGCGACTGTAGATCCTTCTACTTTACCGCTGGCAGAAGCGCATGATGCATACGTAACTTTAGGAACTATTGCAGGTATTCATACTGACGGAAGCACATATTATATACAATCCGGAGGCACATGGTATTCCATGCCTATTTCCGGTAATCTCTGGAACAAAGATGTTTTTACTCCTTTCGGGACACCTGCAACAGATATAGATGGAAACACCATTACAGATATAGAGATGAAAGATTTAGCAGGAACTATTTTTTATGGTTATAATTCCGGTGGACATTATTATACAAGTATTGTCGGCACACCTTCCAATTATCCTAAGTGGTCTCCCCTTCAACCTTCCGTTCCTTCCAGTTCCACAGAACTGACCATCACCCTCAATCAGGTCTCTGCCGATGACACAGGAAAAACATCGACGGTAAATGTTTCCTCTCAGATTACCTCTGCTGCTTCTACCGATAAAAGTATTTCCTTTCAGGTGGGAGCCGATGCCGGAGAAGAAATGACTGTAGGACTGAATGATATGAGTTCTTACGGCCTTCGTATAAACAAACTGGATGTGAGTAAATCCCTTGCTGCAAAAAACAGTGTATCCATGCTGGACAGGGCTATCGATACCGTCTCAGAGGAACGTGCAAAAATAGGTTCCATGCAGAACCGACTTGAAGTGAGCATAGCAAACAGCGAGACCTATAAGATGAACCTTGAAGGAGCACTGGCACAGGAAGTGGATGTAAATTATGCCGAAGAAGTATTGCAGCAGACCATAAATCAGGTAAAACAGCAGGCCTCCCTTGCAATGCTGACCCAGGCAAATCAGTCACAGCAGGCGGTGCTGAGTCTTTTGACATGATTACCAGGTCAGGCATCATGTTCTCGTGACGGGTGGTTCGTGATACGTAACGCGTGTTTTACCGGTACCGGGCGACCACAGGGGGTCGCCCCTACTCACCTTTCACGCTTCACTTTTCACTTTTCACTCTTCACTCTTCACTCTTCACTCTTCACTCTTCACTTTTCACTCTTCACTCTTCACTCTTCACTCTTCACTTTTCACTTTTCACTCTTCACTCTTCACTTTTCACTTTTCACTCTTAAAAATCCTTTCTCCATTATATAAATCTTCTTAATCCCCAGTTTTTCCATAAAATATCTGTCATGGGTAATTACCAGTAGTCCTCCCGTAAATTCACATAGAGCATCTTCAAGCCTTTCCATACTGTCTATATCCATATGACTCGTAGGTTCATCCAGAAGAAGAGTATTGACTCCTGATGCCATAAGTTTTACCAGAATCAGTTTTATCCTTTCTCCGTAACTCAGAGATCCCACCTGTTTGAAAACATCTTCACCTTTAAAAAGCATTCTGTGAAGATAAGTTCTTGCTTCCCCTTCTTCCATATTGACGGAAGAACGAAATTCCTCTATAACTGTTCTTTCCATCGTGAGAGTTTCCGTTTCATCCTGAGGTAAATATCCGGGAACAGTGCCGGGCCATATGATGACTTCTCCGGAAAAATTTTTAATTTTTCCTGCGATTATCTTCATTAAAGTGCTTTTTCCGGAACCGTTTTGACCCGTTATGGCAATCTTTTCACCGCAGGAAAGTTCCATATTTGCACCGGCAAAAAGTGTTCTGCCATCGGGAAGCGAAAAAGCTGCATCTCTTATAGTGAATAAGGATTTTCCTTTTTTTATATCATCTGCAAGTTTTATTCTGACGTTTTCCAGTTCCCATGGTTTATCTATCCGGTTTTCTTCGGAAAGCATTTTCTCAAGCTTTCTTTCTCTTACTACGGCTTTCCTTGCAACCTTTCTTGCCTTTGACCTGGGGTAAAAGTGAATTGTAGAAAGTTCTGTCTTTATGGCATAACCTTTTGTATTACTTATATCTGCCTTTATGGCGGCGATTTTTGCCTGCTGTTCATTATATTTTTCCCTGTGCTTCTCCCTTTCTTTTTCCTGTTCTCTTACATAAAAGGAATAATTTCCGCAGTAGACTTTTGCCGTGCCGTCAGTTATTGATATATCGATGATATCTGTGGCAACAGTGTCTAAAAATTTCCTGTCATGAGATACAAAGAGGAGAGAGCCGGGAAAATCAAGTAAAAATTCTTCAAGCCATAAAAGGGATTTAAGATCCAGATAATTTGTCGGTTCATCCAGCAGTAAAAGGTCAGGCTTTCCTGCAAGAATCCCTGCAAGGGCCACTTTAATCTTCTGGCCGCCGCTTAAATCCAGGAATTTTATATCACATTCAGGTGTTATGTGGGAGTCTATATTCAGTTTTTCAAATATGTGACAGAGAGTTTCTCCGTAGAGATAACCGCCGAGTGAGTCAAAATCACTCATGGTTTTTTCGTAATCAGCCAGTATGTCCTCTAAACCTTTACCGAAACCGGGATTTTCCATGATTTTTTCCAGCCTGTGAAGTTTTTCCGTATATGGTTTTACCGGCTCAAATAGAAAATCCTTTACTGTCATATCAGGTCTGTTATAAAGTTCCGAAAACCCCTGGTGGAGATAACCGGTTCTTATATTACCTGTTATTATTTCTCCTCTGTCAGGTTTTTCTTCTCCTGATATCAATTTAAAAAGGGTAGACTTACCGCAGCCGTTTCTGCCTGTTAAGCCTGCCCTCTGACCTTTATTTATTATAAACGAAATATCACTTAATAATTTTCTTGCACCGATATATTTTGTTACAGATTTGAGTTGAAGTATCATTATAAGTGTTCCCTCCTTTCAGAAATAAAGAAAGGCTCAGAGGATGCATATGGACTGATTGAGAAAAATCCTCATAAACGGAACACTTATTTTTTCATCTTCTCACCCCTCAAGTCGTGATGCGTGATGCGTAATGCGTAATGCGTGACATAGCAATTACTTTCTCAGTATAAAAATTTTTATGGTGAATGTCAAGTGTTTTTGCAATAGAAAAAAAGCTATGGTATAATTTACGAGAATAGTGAGTAGTGAGTCGTGAAGGGTGAGCGGCATGGGCGACACCCTGTGGTCGTCCGATACCGGTTAAACACGCATCACGCATCACGCATCACGCATCACGCATTAAGCGTCACAAATAGAAAGGCAGTGAATTTAAATGGCCCTTGCATGTCCGGTATGCAGAAAAGTAGCTATGAAATTGGAAAGAGACCCTGTGAGCGGTCTCGAAATTGACATATGCCCGTCCTGTTCAGGCATGTGGTTTGATGCAAAGGAATTGAATCAGTTTTTTGAAAGTCCTACCCTTAAAATGAAATTTTTCCTCTCTGAAGAATCCATGCCCTTACAGGCAGTAGGCTATACAATCACAACAAGAGCCAGAATATGTCCGAGATGTAAAATATCTCTCATGGAAAAATTATTCGGAGATGTAACTATAGATGTATGCCATAAATGTCAGGGTCTGTGGCTTGATGAAGGAGAACTTCAGAGAATAGTAATTGCCTACAAAAAAGGCCACAGAGGCGATAAAGCAATTTCACAGGAACTGTCAGTAGGACTGACAGGCAAAGAAGAAAGACCTTCTATCGGTGAAGTCATTCATGTATTGAAAGCCTTTCTCGGTATAAAATTATAACAGAGTTTTACTTTACATTCCATTCAGACGGTATGATACCTCTGGAAGAGCTGTATTGAGGGTAATTACCCTGAAATTTTCCGCCTTCACTTCCATGGACTGAATTACCGGGACAGCAGAGAGTGAATGATTTTCTGTCTGAAGATGCTATATAGATATAAGCCTGTTTTGAAAAAGGACATTTAAGTTCTTTTACATAGCCCAGACGAACAATAGAGGAAATACCGGGGGGATAACAGTTTCTGTCTGTAAAACACATTTCCATACCGGTTGCTATGTCCTTTAGATTTCTTATACATTCATTTCTTTGTCCTGTGTTGCTTTGCATGCTTGCGTCAGGTATCGTGCTTTCCCCGTTTATATCAGGCGTTTCTGTCCTGGTTTCTCTGTGCAGTTTTAATTTTTCTGTCCTGTTTGCTTTAATTATGTTAGGTATTGCAATAGCTGCCATAATAGATAGTATGGCAAGAATAATCATGAATTCTATAAGAGTACCACTTTTCTTTTTAGGCGGCGGAGGCGAATGTTTTTTATAGGAACTTTTTTTCTGAGATTTTACTGCAGGAGTCTTTGGTAGAACCTGCTGTGGAATCTGTTTTTTTATTTCTTTACCGGGGAAATGTGATTTTTTATATTGTTCCAGTTTTTCTTTTAATTCCAGTGCACCAATATAACGTTTCAGAGGTTGTAATTGAATGGCTCTGTTTATTATAGCCTCCAGGTCATCATCTATTGAAGGATTGAGTGATTTTACGGGAGGAAACTTGAAAGGTGTAAGGGTAGGGTCATATTTTGTAACCATCTGGAATAATATGACTCCGAGAGCAAATATATCTGTCTGTACGCAGGACTGTCCCCGTCCTTTATACTGTTCAGGTGCCGCATAGCCGGGAGATCCGAGTCTGAAGGTATCTGTATCTTTATCGGGATTATAGTAGCGGCATATGCCGAAATCTATAATTATTACTTTTTCCTGCGGTGTTATCATAATATTGGACGGTTTGAGATCCTTGTATATAAGTGGCATTTCGAAAGTATTATGGAGATAATTTAAAATATCTGCAATCTCTATGGCCCATTTAAGTGCTTTCTTTAAAGGTACTGGCTCTTTGTTTTTATTTATTATATCTTCAAGAGTAGATCCTTTTACATAATCCATTGCAATATAATCATGACCGTCGTGGCTGAAAATACCGTACATCCCCGGCAGGCCGGGATGTTCAAATCTGGCCATAAATTCTGCTTCTCTGAAGAATATCTCTTTTGCCGAATCGCCGCTCACTCTGGATTCGGCAGATAAATTCAGTTCTTTTACAACCAGTTGTTTACGGTCAGCCAGTGTTTCTACAAGATAAACACTGCCCATGGCACCTTTACCGATGAATTTTTTTACTGTATATATATTATTAATTACTGTGCCTGCCTCAAGCATCGGAGCTTTCCTCTCACGGAATGATCTATATTCTACAAAAATAACTTATCATATCATCGGATATAAGTCAATTTTGATTGCGTTTTTTTACGACAGGTAGTTTCATTTTTACTGGAAATTGCAGTTTGATTTCATAAATCTATTAATCAGTGAAAAGTAAGTAAAATTCCGTTTTTTTCACTTTTCACTTTTCACTTTTCACTCTCAATATTCTGTGATAAATTTCTTTTTCCATTGTATATAAAATCACCTGTCATTTTTTAACGCAATCTCACTTTTCACTTTTCACTATAACCTATTGCATGGACGATAAAATTAATATAAAATACTAATTATGAATGACGGAGATTTATTTATACTCATAGTATCAATACTGGCAGCAGCTATAAGATCGGGAACTCCTGTGCTCTTTGCGACAGTGGGAGAAATATTTACTGAAAAATCAGGTGTCCTCAATCTGGGTCTTGAAGGCATGATTCTGACAGGCGCCGTATCGGGATATGCTGTAAATCATTACACAGGAAGTCTTTTTTTCGGAGTCCTTGCAGGTGTCCTGGCAGGAGGGCTGATAAGCCTCATACATGCTTTTCTTACGGTAACCCTGAGAGCAAACCAGGTAGTGAGCGGTATAGCTCTTACCATATTTGGTACGGGCCTGAGCGGACTTTTTGGTAAAAATCTTGTAGGGATTCCCACAAAAGGTTTTACTCCAATAGCAATACCTGTACTATCAAAGATTCCCGTAATAGGTAACATATTATTCAATCAGGATATACTTATTTATCTTTCCTATGTACTTATACCTCTGTGTTATTTTTATATATTTAAAACAAGACCGGGCCTGTACATGAGATCTACAGGAGAAAATCCGAGGACGGCAGACTCTCTCGGCATTAATGTTTCACTGGTAAGATACCTCTATATATTTACAGGAGGGCTTTTGTGCGGTCTCGGAGGTGTATATTTATCTCTTGCCTATACACCCATGTGGGTTCAGGATATGAGTGCAGGGAGGGGATGGATTGCCATTGCCCTTGTTATATTTGCCACGTGGAACCCCGTAAAAGCGGCAGCAGGTGCCTATTTATTCGGAGGAGTAGATGCACTGCAACTCAGAATTCAGGCAACAGGTATAGCCAATATACCTGCACCGCTCCTTAAAATGTTGCCATATATATTTACAATACTTGTCTTATTGATAGCCACAAAAGGAGCGGCAAAAAGAAGAATTGGAGCACCGGCAGCTCTGGGGATACCTTATGTGAGGGAAGAAAGAGGGTAAGAGTCGTGAGTCGTGAAAAGTGAAGAGTGAGTGGGGTTTATAGTTTAAGGTTTATAGTTGAAAGGTTGATTAAACTCTCAACCCTCAACTTTCAACGCTCAACTCATGTAACGGTTCACGCATCACGCATCACGCATCACGAAACACCCGTCACGCGTTACGCGTCACGATTAAAGGAGGAATTATAAATGTCTAAAAAATTTTTTATCATATTATCCATCTTCATACTTCTTATATCATCCCTGGTGGCACAGATGCCGGGAGATGACAGAAATCCTTCAAATACAGGGAAATGTATAAATGCAGGTGCAGTTAAATTTATAGATGAAGATAATAAAACTCTCAAAGTGGATACAGTAGACTATGGTTCAATAACTCTGAAAATAAATGATTCTACTGAAATAAAAATAGACAATAATTTTTTGAATTTTGAAGACATTCGACAGGGAGATAAAATCTGGTTTGAAGGTTACTGGAGTAAAAACCTGTTGTCTGCAGTTAAAATTAAAATTCTTCAGGGAGATCCGAAATCATATCTTTACGGTAATGATACTTCTCCCGGCACCGGTAAAAATGTTCAGACCGGTGTAACTTCAGCAAATCTGTCCCATCTTACCATAGAAAAAATCATAATAATAAGCAGGGGAGAGAAGATAAATCTCAGGGTGAAATTACATAATAACGGAGTAAATAATATAAGTGAACCTTATGCTATAATTCTTTATATAAGACCCTCTCAGGGTGACAATTATGAACAGATAAAATTCTGGGAAGAAAAAGGACTGAAAGCTAAAAACTATTTAAGCAGAGATTATTTTATATACGGCCCTAACCCCTATCTTGGCATGAATTATTTTCAGGTAAAAGCGGATCTCGTTGATACATCCGGTAATGTTTTCTATAGTTTTGAACAGGATTTTACAGGGAAAGATGTTTTATAGACGTGATGTGTGATGATAGGTTACTGCTCTAATTTGCGTGTGCCATGTTCTCTGGAATATTCAAAAATCTGGCCATCGTCCAGAATGGCAAGAGGTTTCGGGCCGGAACATATGCCGGAAAATCCGGTGTTACCGACCATACCTCTTTCCTGAAATCGTTCGGCAGGTAAGAAATCTTCTGTTTTTTCCATAGAAACAGAAGGTTTTTTTATACCTTTTAGTAATGGATCTGATATGAGAAACTGACTGAAATCTGATTGCATAATTATCGTGATGCGTGATGCGTAATGCGTGATAGACTACTGACAGTTTACCAGGCCTTTCACCTACCATCTTTCACTCCTTACTCCTCAATTGACTTTTAAATCTTCCTGTATTATGATTATATCATATCTGTAAACAGCCTTATGTAGAATCCTCGCGTCACGCGTCACGCGTCACGCGTCACGACAAAAGGGGGACATTATCTTGTCAGAACCGGAAGATATGAGTAAAAAAGATTTAAGAGAAAGTGATATGAAGGGAAAAGACCTGAAAGGTGTAAATCTGCAGGAAGCCAATCTGAAGGGTGCCAACCTGTCAGGCGCCGATCTCTCAAATGCCAGTTTATCAGGAGCAAATTTAACGGAAGCAGATCTCAGTTATGCAGATCTTACAAATGTCGATCTCAGTAATGCTATTCTGACAGGTGCCAATATGAATAAAGCCAGACTTCTTTATGCAGATCTTGAAAATACGGATTTGAAAAATGTCATTCTGAGTTATGCAGACCTGAGATGTATTGATCTTGAAGGGAAAGATTTAAACGGTTCTGATTTAACCCATGCCGATCTGAGCAGGGCAAACCTTAAAGATGCAAATTTAAGCTACAGTGATCTCAGTTATGCAGATTTAAATAAAGCAGACTTGAACAGGGCAAATCTGAGCAATGCTCTTTTAACTGAAAGTAACCTGTCGGGAGCAAATATGACAGAAGCAGATCTCAGTAAAACCTGGATAGGTAAAGCCAGACTCTGTCATGCAAATCTCACGGGTGCAGATTTAAGTTACGGAGATTTAAGCAACGCAAATTTGAGTGATGCAAATTTAAATAATGCCAATCTGAGTTATACAAATCTTACAGGAGCGGATTTAAGCCTCACAAATATAGAAGGCGCCAATTTTACAGGCGCCAATTTAAATAATGTCGATCTCAGTAAAACAGACGTAAGCAAAGCAGATCTCACAAGGGCGAATCTGAAAGGGGCTACAGGGATTTCATAGATTGTTTTTTGAATCTGTTAAAAGAAACTATCCCGGAAATCAAAAAAACCGGGACAGTTTCTTATTGACTGAACTGTTAGAATTATAGTGTATTTCATAGAATGAGAAGCTATTCCTCTTTTCACCCTTCACTCTTCACCCTTCACCAGTATCAAACCTTTTCCCGGCTTATATTGAGGAAAATTTCCTTCCCCTACCTGTCCTGTATTCAGGTGGACATTTGCTTCGCTGCACGAGAGTATGAAATCGTGGTTTTCTTTTTCATTTATGGGAGTATATGTATAAGATTTCTGACATGAAGGGCATACGGGAAGAGTCTTCATAAGTGCTCCATATGTACCACTTCCTTCAGTCAGATAATCCAGTGAAGGAGGATAATACATGTTATTATCAGTAGCATACATTTCAAGAGCTGTGGCTATATTTTTTATATTACTTTCACATGCCGCAAGCTGTCCCTGAGATCTGGCTTTCATGAAATTTGGTATAATAATGGCTGCCACACAGCCACCTATAAATGTTGTAGAAATACAGGCAAAACCGAGTACTACAGCCACAATAAGAATCCATAGTTTACTGCCGCTACCTCCCGGCTTTTGCTGACCTGAATATTGTTCCTGATTATACATAAATATTCCTCCCTTTAATAAATAGTTTTTCAGCACTTAGCTGTCTTCTCACAGTTTTGTTTACCTGAGAGATTTGATTTTCTTTTCCGTATCTGAACGAAGAACACCATTTTTATCCAGTTCAAGAACCTTTTTATAATATTCCAGGGCTTTCTTTTTATCATTTTTTGCTTCGTATATAAGACCTATATTATAATACACATAGTGATAATTCGGATTAATAGTTAAAGCTTTTTCGTAATATTCCATTGCCTTATTATAATCTTTCAGTTCATAATAATCTATTCCAATATTATTAATCAGGTAAACATCGTTCGGCTCATACTCCAGGGCTTTACTGGCATGGTCGATGGATTTTTCGAATTCTTTCGTATCATAATAGGCAAGACCTAATTTATAATGACTGTAATAATAATCAGGGCTTAGTTCGAGACATTTTTCATAATAATCTATAGCTTTTTTATTATCTTTTTTGTAGTAATAATAAATATTGCCCAGATTATAAAGAGCAACATAATAACAGGAATAAGAAGAAGGGACTTTATTATAATATTCTTCGGCTTTATCTATTTTTTCCTCTGTATAATAAATATTTCCTATGGTAAGACAGGGAGAACCGCCTGAAGGGTCGATATCTATGGCTTTCTGAGCATAGTCTCTGGCAGATTTATAATCTTTCATATTATAATAACACATAGCCATAGAATCATAACAATCATAAGGATTGGATGTTTTATCAAGAGCTTTTAAATAACAGGTAAGTGCTTCTTTATAATTACCTTCATAATAAAGAGAATTTCCCGTATAATAAAGTGATTCGTAATTATTCGGGTCAAGAGAAAGACTTTTTGAATAATAGTATTTTGCTTTGCCGTATTCTGAAAGATAGTAATAGCAATCTGCAAGATCATTATAACTGACAGAATCATTCGGATTTTTCTTTATAGCTTTTTCATATTCTGTAATGGCTTCTCTGTACTGTTTATTCCTGTAATAATTAAGGGCTTTATTTTTATGCTCTTTGCTTTCCTGAAGAGATGATGCTTCTTTATATTTTGTGAGTATAAAAGGGACTGATATGAATAGTACGATAAGAAATGCTACAGCAGCTCCGGAAATAAGTAAAATTGCAGGAGAATTATTATTCTGAACAGGAGGATTGACATTATATGGACTTATTTCAGGATATGGAGTTACAGGCTGTTTTCTGACCGAATAAGGCAGATGTCTTGTTTCTTTTACATCACTTATGGGAATAACTTTAGAGACAGGGCTACTGCCTGTTAAAAATTCATCTTTAAGTTCTATCAGACATGTCGGGCAAATAGTCTCGAAATCACTGAATTTTTTATTACATTCTGGGCAGAACATAAGTTGACTCCTTTTGTATTCGTGACGCGTCACGGGTTTATAACCTGACCACTGTACATTACCGGGTAATTATAGTTCATTTCATAACTTATTAGAATTTAAATAATTCGTAATGATTAATGCGTGACGGGGTATTACCCTTCGCATCACGCATCACGCTTTACGCATTACGAGTATACAATCCTCGCAATGACAAAATGCGTAACTCCTGATATAATACTCTATCCAATCAATTTATTCTCCTGAATCGTGAAATAATCCTTTTATTTTATTAAATAATCCATTTCAAGGAAATATATTTCTTTATGTCGAATAATCCATTCATATATTTATATTTCTCGCGTCACGCGTCACGAAAGAAGAATTCTATTATGAGAGAAATACCGGTAGAACTTCTGTCATCTATAAAAAAAATCGGCCTTTTTCACTGGAATAAAGACAATTCCTCTATCTATTTTACAACAGACATAAACGGCACATGGGATATATGGGAAATAAACCTGAAAGAACAATATCCGAAACAGGTTACGGCATTTTCCGGCAATGTCATGAATTTCAAAGTATCTTCTGACGGACAAAAAATAGCATTTCTATCGGAAAAAGATGGCAGTGAAAAATACAATCTTTCCATTACAGATTCCAGAGGAAGATCTGTAAAAACATTTCCTGCAAAAGGAATTATCGAAATTACCGATATGGACTGGTGTCCTGACGGTAAAAGGATTGCCTTTATTTCAAAAATAGACAAAAAATATAATATCCATATAATTTCAACAGATACAGGCAGAGACGAACAGATAACAGATTCAGGTGAATTAAAAAGAGATGTCCGGTGGTCGCCCGACGGAAATCATATAGCTTTTTTTTCCATGACAGGCAAAAAAGAGGGCTATATTGCCGTACTATCTCTTGAAGACAGAAAGATATTAAATCTTACTTCTTCCCTTAAAGGTGTAAATTCCTATCCCAGATGGTCTTGTGACAGTAAATCGATAGTTTTTATATCAGATAATAACGGTGTGAAAAGGGTCGGTATTATATCTTTCCCCGGCGGAAATATAACATGGTTTCCGGAGGAACTATATGAACAGAATCTTCCCGAATGGTCTCCTGACGGAAAGGAAATTCTTTATATTTCAAACAGGGAAGGTAATATGGATCTGAAGGTCTTTAATATTCCTGCACAGAAAAGCAAGAGAGCAGGATTTTCCTGCGGCGTCACATCGGGAGCTCAGTGGTCCCGTGACGGACAGAGTATTGCATTCAGATATCACAGTTCCTCTATAGCTCCTGAAATCTTTGTCTCCTCTTCTGATAACAATATAAAAAGACTTACCTTTTCTGCTCCTTCGGGAGTGGATGAAACAGAAATGGCAGAAGCAGAATTAATTTATTATGAATCTTCCGATAATAAAAAGATTCCTGCTTTTTTTTATAAACCGTCAGAAGGCCGTAATTATCCATGTCTGTTATGGCTTCATGGAGGCCCTGCGAGCCAGCATTTTAACGGATGGAATCCCTTTATACAGCTTGTTGTATCCCGTGGTATAGCAGTTCTTGCTCCCAATATAAGGGGGAGTACGGGACAGGGAAGAGATTTTGAGTATGCCCTTTACAGAAACTGGGGAGGCCCTGACCTGGACGATGTGGTTTCTGCTGCAACATATCTCCGCAGATCCGGTTTTATAGAGAAAATAGCCATAGGCGGAGGCAGTTACGGAGGATATATAACCATGATGGCTTCAGTCAAATATCCTGACCTGTGGACAGCAGGAATAAATACTGTAGGGCCTGTAAATCTTGACAGTTTCTATAAAAATACGACACCATGGATGAGAAATCTCCTTATAGATAAATATGGTTTTTCTGATCCGGAAAAAGATGAAGCCTTTTATTATGACAGATCACCTGTTAATTTTATAGAACATCTGAAGGCTCCATTACTCCTGATCTATAACGAGAAAGATGTGAGAGTCCCCGTATCGGAAATGGAGCAACTTGTTGAAAAATTGAAAAAATATGGCAAAGAATTTGAACTTTTTCTTTTTCATGATGAAGGCCATAGCTCTCTGAAATCAGAGAGTGATATGAAAAGATACAGTGTAATGACAGATTTTCTTGTCAGGAAATTAACATGAAAAAAGAAACATGGAAACTTGAAGAAATAAGTGTAGCTCTCCTGTCAAAAGATTTATCATCCCGTAATATACATATAAGAGAAAAAGCCAAAGAAGCTTTAATAAAACTTGGAGAGGCTTCTTTAGATTCCATGGAGAAAATAATAAAAGATGACCCGCCGGCTATAGCAAAACTGGGAGCAATATCTGTATTGAAAGAAATAAAAAGTAAGAGATCTGTAGACATTCTTCTTGAAGCTTTAAAAGATGCAAAGGTTCAGGTAAGAAATAAAGCCTGTGCGGTTATAGGTGAAATATCATCTGAAGAATCAATACCTTATCTGATAGATATGCTGAAACTTGTGAATCCTGATGTCAGAAACAGCGCACAAACTGCCCTCAGGCTCATAGGTATAAGAACAGTTCCTTTTCTTCTTAATTCCATCCTTGAAGGACATACAAGACAGATGCAGAGTGCCGAAAATATAATAATGTCTATGGGAGACCAGGTAATAGATTTACTTATGGAAAGGACGGAAGATAAAAATAACCTCATAAAAGCACTTTCTGTAGAACTGCTCGGAAAGTTAAAATGTGAAAAAGCACTGAAAAAAATCGTCTATCTCTTGAAACATGACAGATCGGTAATAGTAAAACAATCATGTATCAGATCACTCGGAGATATTGGTGATATATCAGTCAGAGAGGAAATACTCAGATTTTTAGAAAATGAGTCGATTTATTTAAAAGACACAGCTATAGAGGCTCTAAAGAAGTTGAAAAGTGAAAAGTGAAAAGTGGTGCCTGATAAACAGTAATTTTCATTTTTTATGGCGTAAAGTCTAGTTTTAATGGTTATGGGTTATGGGTGTTGGGTTAGGAAGCTTATTTAAGAAAGGAATAAATAAAATATGAAAAAATCTTTTGAACTGGAAAGCAAATTCAAGGAATTAATAGAATGGATGCAGAAAAATCCCGATGAAGTAATAAAAGAACGCCACAGGGCTACGGAAAAACTCATAAAGAAAAGATGTGTCTACGGAGACAGTACCTTTCAGACAACCCTAGTTCCCATGTTTCTGAAAAAAGAGTCCATGGAACTTATAGAAAAGACCTCTGAAATATTCGATTCTATGATAGATAAAATCATAGACCTCTATTTTCAGGATGAAACCATAAGGGATTATTTCCCCTATCATGAAATCCCTCAGGAGCTTGTCCATGCCGATCCCGGATATTTGAAAGCGACAATTTTGAACAGACTGGATATACTTTTTGACGGTAAAACCCTTAAATATATAGAATTCAATACGGACAATCCCGGCGGTAAAGGGTGGGTTGATATGTATGAAGACGTTTTTGCGGAACAGTCTTTCTATAGAGATATTATAGCTGATTTCGGCGTAAGGGAAGAGAGAAAGATAACAAGAGGTTTGTTTGACGCAGCCATGAAATGTTTCAACGAATTTGCGGAAGAAGGGGAGAAACCGCGATGCGGTCTTGTGTCTTTCAGGGAAATCACCATGAAACAGGATGATGAAATAGTGAGGGATTTCTTTATAGAAAACGGTGTGGAGGCAAATATAATCGACCCGAGAGACCTGGAATTCCGTGACGGAAGACTCTTTTCGAACGGCATTAAATTCAATCTCCTTATAAGATCCCTTAAAGCCCAGTTTTACCTGAGATTTCCCAGGGAAATGAAGGATTTCAAAAAATCTATTCTGAATAAAGGAGCCTGTCTTGTAAATTCCTTCCGCTCCATCCTTGGTTCTGAAAAATCCCTTCTTTCCTTCCTGTCAAATCACTTCAATCACCATTATTTCACAGAAGACGAAGTGAAATTCATAAAAGCCCATATCCCGTGGACGAGAAAACTGGATGAAACTGTAACCCTTTCCAAAGAAGGAGAAGAAATGAGTCTGAAGACTTATATACTGACACATAAAGACGAACTCACTCTGAAACCTTCATGGGGCGCAGGAGGTTACAGGGTTCTTGTAGGTAAATCCACAGGTAAAGGAGACTGGGCAGATTGCCTTGAAGCTAATGTCGGTTCATCTGACTGGACAGTTCAGGAATATATTGAAATTCCCGAAACTGAAATACCTGTTATAAAAAATAATAAAATCGTTCTGGAAAAGAAATTCTTCAATCTCTCTCCCTATGTGTTCGGAGGAAAATATGTAGGAATGCTCGGAAGGGTGTCGGAAAAAGATGTTATAAACGTATCTGCAGGAGGGGGCGTTATACCGGTGTTCCCGTTGAAACATGAATGATAATGGAAATAGATCTTATAAATACGATTGATAAGACAGGGTAAGGGCAGAATTACTTTGTTAAAGGGCAGTAAAACTGAAGGGAAAATAAAAGTTGATAATTACCGGATTCGCTTTGAATTAGACCTGAAAAATAAAGTAATATTAATAACAGGTGTACCTGTAAGGAAAGATGCCTGTAGAGATATGTAATAATAAATACATAAATCCTTTACTTGAAGAGGGATTAATCGAAATGACAGTACCGGATAAGCCAAAAAGCAGTAAGCAAAAATATAAAATTACAGAAAAGGGTAATTATTTATATGAGAATCGTAACGCGTAACGTGTAACGCGTGACGGGAGGAATAGCTTCTTATTCTTCGTTGTGACCGAACCGGTTATGACTGTTAGTTGGATTTAAAAATTTTTTAATCAGAAATTGATAGAGCTGAACAGACTGTCTGCGAGTTACGCCGGTTGGTATGCTTAAAGAAAGGGAGAATATTGACTTTTGAAATGACAGGTGATTTTATAATGGGAGAAGTGAGAAGTAAAAGGTGAAAAAACTGGATTTTACTCACGACTCACCAATTTACGAACAAATGGAGAATTAATATGAAATTTTCAGAAAAACAGATAGAATTTTTTAAAAAGCTTGAAGATTATTACAGGAGAATAAAAGAGGTAAGCACTCCGAGGTGCAAACCATGCGGTGCCTGTGTTGATTGCTGTTATCATATTACCAATTATCTTCACTCACCGCTGGAGATAGATTATGCAAATTATCATATTCTTAAAAAAGGAAACCCTGATAATCTGACTCTTTACACATGGAAGGAACATATGGAAAAAGGGGCAGGTCTCTGTGTGTACTGTGATCAGGAGACTAAAGGTTGTAAAGTATATGAAGAGCGTTTT
>JBEHWP010000006.1:0-31373 GCA_040217665.1 Vulcanimicrobiota bacterium | reverse complement strand
ATCACCTTTGGTCCGAAACCAAGAGATTATTCCTTTTCTCTCCCAAAAAAAGTAAGACGTCTTGCGCTGAAATCAGCTCTTACGATTAAATTTAATGAAGGTAAATGTAAAATAGTAGATTCCATTTCTATGGATGCTCCTAAAACAAAACATATGGTTGAGTTTCTGGATAAACTTGAACTGGACAATACTACACTCATTGTTATTTCCGAAAGAGATGAAAATGTCGAGAAATCAGTGAGAAATTTACCTTATGCCAAAGTTATACTGGCATCAAATTTGAATCTTCATGATATGTTCAAATATGATAGCCTGCTTTTAACCAGAGGAGCTGTTAAAGCTATTGAGGAGGTCCTTTTATGATACTTGAAGCCAGAGATATAATTAAGAGACCACTGGTAACTGAAAAGAGTGTAGACGGTGCTTCCATGCACAAATATACCTTTGAAGTTGATCCAAGGGTTAATAAAATACAGATAAGAAAAGCTATAGAAGAAATTTTCAACGTTAAAGTTGTAAAGGTCAATACTATAAATGTTAAAGGTAAAAAAAGAGGTTTTGGTAAAGTGCAGGGAAAAATGTCTGACTGGAAGAAAGCTATTGTTACTTTACGGGATACTGATAAGATAGAACTTGATGGTATTGACTATTTCGAGATGTAATGTCTCATGACCTAAGGAGGAGATAAAAGTGAGTATAAAGACATTTAACCCTACCTCACCCGGACGGCGTTTCATGACTGTTTCTGGCTTTGATGATATAACCAGGAAGAAATCTGAAAAAAGTCTTACAACAGTAAAACACAGCAAGGCAGGACGTAACTCTGCCGGTAGAGTCACCGTAAGGCACAGGGGCGGAGGACATAAAATTAAATATCGTATTATAGACTGGAAAAGGGATAAAGATGGTATACCGGGAAAAGTAAAATCCATCGAATATGATCCCAACAGGACTGCACGAATTGCGCTTATTGCCTATGCAGACGGAGAAAAAAGATATATTATCTGTCCCATAGGTTTACAGGTCGGAGATACTGTTATGTCCGGTCCCAAAAGTGAGATTAAACCCGGTAACTGTCTCGCTCTTAAGGATATACCCGTAGGTAGTATGATTTACAGTGTTGAATTAAAAGCAGGTAAAGGTGCACAGCTTGTCAGAAGTGCCGGTGCAAGCGCACAGGTAATGGCAAAA
Organism: Vulcanimicrobiota bacterium; assembly: GCA_040217665.1. Taxonomy (GTDB): domain Bacteria; phylum Vulcanimicrobiota; class SpSt-956; order SpSt-956; family JAKJGF01; genus CALARM01. The sequence continues at coordinate 30,182 of JBEHWP010000006.1, read as the reverse complement.
GATGACAGATATGCCCATGTGAGATTACCTTCAGGAGAGGTTCGTCTTGTAGAGGTAGTATGCAAAGCAACTATAGGTCAGGTAGGCAATATTGAACATGAAACCATATCTATAGGTAAAGCCGGCAGAAACAGATGGAAACGTAAGAGACCTACTGTAAGAGGCGTTGTTATGAACCCTGTCGATCATCCACACGGCGGCGGTGAAGCAAGATCTACTCCCGGAAGACCTGTGTCTACCCCGTGGGGTAAACCTGCTCTCGGATATAAGACCAGGAAGAAGAGAAAAGATAACAGTAAAATTGTTACAAGAAGGAAAAAGTAAAAACAGTGACCAGTGAGCAGTGACCAGTGACCAGTGAGCAGTGACCAGTAATTATCAGGCAGTGAAACAGTTAACAGTAATAATTAAAAATTAATAGTATTATAACTGATAACTGACTGATAACTGATAACTGGTAACTGATAACTGATAACTGACTGATAACTGATAACTGATATAAGGAGGTGAAAACCCTGCTTCTTAAAGGCAGGTAATCACGTGTCACGATCTACAAAAAAAGGACCTTATGTTCATCCTAAATTGATGAAAAAAATCGAAGAGATGAATGCAAAAGGAGTAAAAAAAGTTGTTAAAGTATGGTCACGGTCATCTACAATAATTCCAAAGATGCTCGGTCATACAATAGCAGTTCACAATGGTAAAAAGCATATTCCAATATATATAACTGAAAATATGGTGGGACACAAGCTGGGAGAATTTGCTTATACAAGATATTTTAGAGGCCATGGTCATCATACTGAACGATCAACATCTCTTAAATAAACTTATTCTCCAGGACTAAGGAGGGAATTATGGAAGCTAGAACTAGAGCAAAATATGTGAGGACAGCACCTCGTAAAATGAGACTTATAGGTGATATGATAAGAGGAAAAAAGGTAGAAGATGCTACAAATCTTCTCCGTTTTACTCCTAAAAGAGCTGCCAGGCTGGTAGAAAAAGTCCTTAAAACCGCTGTAGCAAATGCAGAAAACAGTGAGATGGATACAGAAAATCTGTTTGTATCTACAGTCTATGTTGATCAGGGACCTACGTTGAAAAGATGGCGTGCAAGAGCAATGGGAAGAGCAGTCATGATAAGAAGAAAAACCAGCCATATAACTATCGTACTCAAGGAAAGAGAGGAGGAATAAATAATGGGGCAGAAAGTCAGTCCTATTGGTTTACGTCTTGGTATAATTAGAGATTGGGACAGCAGGTGGTTTGCAGAAAAAGATTATGCAGAACTGCTCCATGAAGATATTAAGATAAGAAAATTTATCTACAAGTCCATGGGAAACGCCGCTATTGCCAAAGTAGAAATTGAAAGACGGGCACAGAATGCAAAAGTGATAATACATACTGCAAAACCCGGTATTGTAATAGGCCGTCGTGGCGCAGGCGTTGAAAGTCTCAGAAAAAATCTGGAAAAGCTCGTAAACAGACCTGTTCAGATAAATGTACAGGAAATAAAAACACCTGATCTGGAAGCCAAACTGGTTGGAGAAAGTATTGTCGAACAGATTGAGAAAAGAATTTCCTTTAGAAGAGCTATGAAACAGGCAGTATACAGATGTATGAAAGCAGGAGCAAAAGGAATAAAAGTAGAATGCAGCGGACGTCTCGCAGGAGCCGAAATTGCCCGCAGTGAAAGATTATTCGAAGGAAGAGTGCCTCTTCATACATTAAGGGCAGATATCGATTATGCTATTGTTGAAGCCTATACTACCTATGGCAGAATAGGTGTTAAAGTATGGATTAACAGAGGGGAAATACTGGGCCATAATGAGGTAAGAAAAGAGATGGCAGAAAAGAAACAGGCTGTAGTAGAACATCAACATACAAAGTCAGTTGAAGAACCATCTCGGGTGGCAGTAGCAGAAGGAGGTGAAGCCTGAGTCTCTGAAAGGAGCATCAGGTAGCAGTAATTATGTTAATGCCTAAAAGAGTAAAATACAGAAAAGTTCAGAGAGGCAAAATGAGAGGCAAAGCCTACAGGGGCAGTGACATACATTTCGGGGATTTCGGATTGCAGGCTATGGAACCATGCTGGGTAACAGACCGTCAGATAGAAGCAGCCCGTATCGCTATGACAAGACACATAAAAAGAGGCGGTAAAGTCTGGATAAGAATTTTCCCTGATAAGTCTGTTACGAAAAAACCTGCAGAAACTCGTATGGGAAGCGGTAAAGGCTCCCCCGAATACTGGGTATCTGTAGTAAAGCCGGGAAGGATACTCTTTGAACTGGCAGGAGTTAATGAAGAACTTGCCAGAGAGGCTATGAGACTGGCTGCTTTCAAGCTGCCGCTCAAAACCAGATTTGTAGCAAGAGAACAATAGGGTGGTGTATGTTATGAAAAGAAAACAGTTAATTGAAAAATTAAGAGAATCTCATAACCTGGAACTTGAACAGAAACTAAAAGAACACAAGGAAGAATTATTCAGTTTGAAATTTCAAGTTGCTACAGGACATTTAGAAGATACAAGCAGAATCAAGGCAATCAAAAGGAATATATCAAGAATTAAAACAATTCTTCATTCCAGAGAGATGCATCTTGAAGAGGTTCCTGCAAGTGCAAGTTAGTAGAGGAGGTTTGGTATGAGTCAGGGTAGACGAAAGATACGACTCGGTAAAGTCGTAAGTAATAAAATGGATAAATCTGTTGTAGTAGTGTCTGAATCTTTGATTGCCCATCCTATATATAAAAAGAGGATCAAGAGAAGTAAAAAATTTACAGCCCATGACGAACAAAACCAGTGTAATATTGGTGATATAGTCAGGATAGAGGAAACCCGCCCTTTAAGCAAGACAAAATGCTGGAGGGTTGTTGAAGTAGTAGAAAAGGTGAAATAATTGTGTATTCTGGAGGGGTATTTTTATGATACAACAAATGACTAGATTGAATGTGGCTGATAATTCCGGTGCCCGTATTATAATGTGTATAGGAATTCCAAAGAATTCACTTCATCGCTATGCAGGTGTGGGAGATGTAATTACTGCTTCTGTAAAAGAAGCAACTCCGGGAGCACCTGTAAAGAAAAAAGATGTAGTAAAAGCCGTTATAGTTCGGACAAAAAAGAAGTATCGCCGTGAAGATGGGTCATATATAAGATTTGATGATAATGCAGCAGTACTTGTTGATCATCAGATGAATCCTAAAGGAACCAGAATTTTTGGACCAGTAGCAAGAGAATTAAGAGCAAAAGACTTTATGAAAATAGTGTCTCTGGCTCCGGAAGTTCTTTAGAAGTTCTGAAACGGAAAGAGGGTAATATCTTTGAAACAAAATGTAAAAAAAGGTGACATGGTTATTGTTATAGCAGGTGACGATAAAGGGAAAAAAGGAAAAGTTCTCAAAGTTTTTCCTAAAAAGCAGAGAGCAATAGTAGAGGGTCTTAATATAGTAAAAAAACATGTTAAAGCCCGTCCTCCCAAGGTGCCACAGGGTGGTATTATAGAGGAATCTGCACCCATTCATATGTCCAATCTTAAACTTGCTAAATCTGAAGGATAAGGAGGTGCCTTGTGACCAGAATAAAAGAGAAATACTTAAAAGAAATAGTGCCATCTCTTATGAAGACCTTTTCTTATTCTAATATTATGCAGGTTCCGAAACTTCATAAAGTAGTTTTAAATATGGGTGTCGGCGAAGCTATTCAGACCCCTAAATTACTGGATGCAGCAGTACAGGAACTGGGGCTTATCGCAGCCCAGCGCCCTGTAGTATGTAAGGCAACAAAATCTGTATCTGCTTTTAAATTGAGAGAAGGTATGTCTATAGGATGTAAAGTTACTTTGAGAGGAGAGCGTATGGAAGCTTTTCTTGAGAAGTTAATTCATATCGCTTTACCCCGTATCAGAGATTTTCGTGGTGTTTCTTCGAAATCTTTTGACGGACGCGGAAATTATTCCCTGGGAATAAAAGATCATTTGATTTTCCCTGAATTAGAATATGATAAAGTTGAGAAATCCAGAGGACTGGATATTACGATTGTTACAACTGCTAAGACCGATGAAGAAGGCAGGGAATTCTTGAGACTTTTAGGGATCCCGATGAGGGAAAATTAATAGAAAAGGCAGGTGAGATAAGAGTTTGGCTAAGACATCGTTAATTGAAAAATGGAAAAAAACTCCTAAATATGCAGTCAGAAAATATAATCGCTGCCGTGAATGCGGAAGACCGAGAGGATATCACAGAAAATTCCATCTCTGTCGTATATGTCTCCGTCTCCTTGCTCACAAAGGATTATTGCCTGGAGTTACAAAATCAAGCTGGTAAAATTTATCATATAATTTAAGGAGGTGGTAATTTATTTATGGCAGTAACTGATCCTATTGCAGATATGTTAACCAGAATAAGGAATGCAAATTCAGCTATGCATCCACAGGTTGATATTCCTGCTTCAAAACTGAAATTAAAAATAGCAAAAGTGCTCAGAGAAGAAGGGTTTATAAAGGATTATTACTTTATCAGAAGTGGTCCTCAGGGCATTATAAGAATATTTTTGAAGTATGCTCCGAACGGTGATAGGGTTATATCCAAACTTTTAAGAATAAGTAAACCCGGTCTTAGAATATACAAAAAGTATAAAAATCTTCCCAAAGTAATCGGATGTATGGGATTGGCAATACTTTCTACATCTAAAGGGGTTATGACTGACAGTAAAGCTCGAAGTATGGGAGTCGGGGGAGAGATTTTATGTTATGTTTGGTAGATTGTGTCGATAAGGAGGGTGTATTGTGTCACGAATAGGTAAAAAGCCTGTAGAAATACCAAAAGGCGTTAAAGTTACACTTGATAAGAGTAATAATATTTTGGTAGAGGGACCCAAAGGGAAACTCTCTCATAAGATACCGGAAACCGTAAAGATTACTCTTGAGGATAAATCTCTCAATGTAAGCTGTGCTTCTGAAGATAAGAATACAAGGGCTTTACATGGACTTACGAGAAGTCTCGTTTCCAATATGGTAGAAGGTGTTACCACCGGATTCCAGAAAACCCTTTTATTAAAAGGTGTTGGCTACAGAGCAAAGAAATCCGGAAATAAAATATTACTTTCTATTGGCTATTCTCATACGGTGGAAATCAATCCTATGGCGGGAATAGAGCTTGATGTAGAAGGTACAGACAGGATGATTGTCCGCGGTATCGATAAAGTTACAGTCGGACAGATGGCAGCAAATATGAAAAGTATCAGACCGCCTGACCCTTATAAACAAAAAGGTATAATGTATGAAGGCGAAAGACTGAAGAAGAAAATGGGAAAGGCCGGCAAAGTAGGTAAATAGTTTTTGCCAGGTTTGAGAGGAGTGAAAGTAAGTTGATTACACCAGTAGCCAGAAACAGAGAGAGAGAAAAAAGGCATCTCAGGATAAGAAAGAAAGTTTTTGGAACAACCGAACGTCCCAGACTCTGTGTTTTCAGAAGTCTGAATAATATATATGCTCAGATTATAGATGATGTTAAAGGAGTTACTCTCGCAGCAGCATCTTCACTGGATAAAGATATTAAAGGACAGATTGAAGATAAGGGTAAACAGGATGTTGCAAAACTGGTTGGAAATATGGTTGCCAGAAGAGCTCTTGAGAAGAACATTACAAAAGTAGTCTTCGACAGAGCAGGTTATAAATATCACGGGAGAATTAAGAATTTAGGTGACGGTGCAAGAGAACAGGGACTTGTTTTCTAGTACTTATTTTTTCAGAAAGGAGGATGGGTTAACCAGAATCTATCATTATGAATGATAAGAAAAAATTTGACAATATAAAAGAAGAAGGCGAATTTACTGAAAACGTTATAAGAGTTAGCAGAGTATCTAAAGTTGTTAAAGGTGGAAAGAGATTTAACTTTAGTGCTTTAGTGGCAGTAGGTAATGGTAAAGGTAGAGTCGGACTCGGTCTCGGTAAAGCTTCCGGTGTTCCTGAAGCAATCAGAAAAGCTGTGGAGGATGCCAAGAAGAATATGGTTGATGTTCCGATAATACATGGTACTATTCCTCATGAAGTTCAGGCCAAATTCAGCGCAGGTGTGGTATTGCTTAAACCTGCCGGCCCCGGTACCGGTGTTATAGCAGGAGGTGCGGTAAGAGCACTTGTTGAACTGGCAGGAATAAATAACATATTAACAAAATCTCTCGGTTCTTCCAATGCACTTAATATGGCGAAAGCTACTATTAAATGTCTGGAGCTGTTGAAACTCAATAGTAATATATCAAAGCTCAGAGGAAGAACAGGGGAAGAACAGTCTCAGAATTAAATAAATTAACGTAAAGGAGGGCTGGCAGGACAGCCAGATATCTGGTTGTCTGCAGGTATTATGAAATTGAATGATCTTCGACCAGCTGAAGGTTCCACAAAGAAATGTAAAAGAAGAGGTCGTGGTCATGGTAGTGGACTGGTTAAGACTGCTGGCCGTGGAAGTAAAGGACAGAGATCTCGTTCCGGTGGAACAAAGGGTGCTCAGTTTGAAGGTGGACAGACTCCATGGTATCGTAGATTACCTCATTTAAGAGGTATTTCGAATCGTAGCCGTAATATAGCTATTTTCCGAAAGGAATATGAGATAGTCAATGTCACCAGTTTAAATGACTTCCCTGAAAACAGTGTAATTACTCCGGAGTTATTAATTGATAACGGTTTAATCAAGAAGAATTATTTTGGAGTTAAAATACTCGGTGAGGGCGAATTGAAAAAAGCTCTTACTGTAAAAGCTCATAAATTTTCCAAATCTGCTCTTGAGAAAATAGGTGCTGTAGGTGGGAAAGCAGAGGTGATATAGTTGCTAGCGGCTTTAATCAGTGCTTTCAAAATCCCTGATATAAGAAAAAGGATATTATTCGTTTTCGCAGGGTTTGCTATCTTTATATTCACCGTTCATGTAACAGTCCCCGGTGTTAACCGTGTTCTATGGGAGCAACTCCTGAGCACAGGAGGTCTCGGCGGTTTTCTCGGGATGTTTACAGGCGGAGCTTTGAATAAATTCTCCATCTGTGCTATGGGAATAACTCCTTACATCAATGCATCTATTATAATGCAATTACTTACCATTGTTATTCCCCAGTTGGAGAAGATGGCAAAAGAAGAGGGAGAAGCAGGACGCAAAAAGATATCCCAGTATACCAGATATTTAACTGTAGTCCTGGCTTTTGTTCAGGCAACAACTATGACACTGGGACTTGCTAAATACAGAAGTAATGAGGGACAGCATATCTTTTCCATTATGGATAATAATCTTCCTTCTTACGAATATGCTCTTTACTGTGCTCTTGTTGTTGTATCTCTTACGGCAGGAACAGCTTTTCTTATGTGGCTCGGTGAACAGATGAGTGATAAAGGTATAGGTAACGGAGTTTCCATGCTTATATTTATCGGTATTGTACTTCGTCTGCCCCATAATGTACTGGATACATTCAAAATAATAAATGCAGGAGAAGTAAGCGGTCTCAGACTTATTGCCTTTGTCGTTATTACTATAGGTTTGATTATGGGGATTATCCTTATACATCAGGGACAGCGCAGAGTACCTGTTCAGTATGCTAAAAGGGTTGTAGGAAGAAAGATGATGGGCGGTCAGAGTACTTATATACCTATAAGAGTAAACAATGCAGGTGTTATATCTATAATTTTCGCCATATCAATTCTTTATTTTCCTATGACTATTATGGGATTTTTCCAGGGAAAAGGAAACTGGATTATTGACAATTTTACATACTGGTTTCATCCCAGTTCTATTCTCTATAATCTCTCATACTTTTTGCTCGTAGTATTTTTCACCTATTTTTATGCAGCAGTTACCTTTAATATTATGGATATTGCCGATAATATGAAAAAATACGGAGGATTTATTCCCGGTATAAGGCCAGGACCGAAAACAGCCCAGTATCTTGAAAAAATCCTCAGCAGATTGACTTTTGTATCTGCTATGTTTCTTGGTCTTATAGCAGTATTACCTACATATATACTGGAATTGACCAGGATAAGCTGGCAGCTTGGAAGTACGTCTCTTTTGATCATAGTGGGCGTAGCACTTGAGTTTATGCAACAGGTAGAAGCAAGGCTTGTTATGAGACATTACCAGGGATTTATGAAATAGAGGAGTGGCACAATGAAGCTGATTTTTTTAGGACCTCCCGGATCGGGCAAAGGAACACAGGCTAAAACTGTAGCAGGATATTTCGGTATTCCCCATATATCTACAGGTGATATGCTCAGGGAAGCAGTGTCACGAGAAACACCTGCAGGTCTTAAAGCAAAAGAGTATATGGGTAAAGGTTCTCTTGTACCTGATGAAATCATAAATGCCATATTGTTAGAAAGAATTGAAAGACAGGATTGTCTCGCCGGGTTTCTTCTGGACGGGTTCCCCAGGAATTTATCTCAGGCAGAATTATTATCAACAAAGCTTGAAGAATTAAATATTTCTCTGTCGGCAGTGATAGAAATAGAAGCTGCCTTTGACTCTATTGCAAAGAGAATCTGTGGCAGAAGAAGTTGTCCGAATTGCGGGGCAAGTTATCATATAGAATACAGCCCTCCTGATAAAGAAGACATCTGCAATCAGTGCGGGAAATTACTTGTTCGCAGAGCTGATGATACACAGGAAGTTGTCCGGTTAAGATATACGGAATATCTTGAAAAGACCAGGCCTCTGACTGATTATTACAGGAACAAAGGTATTCTTCATTCTGTTAATGGAGAGCTTCCTATAGAGGAAGTCTATAGAACTATAATAGCCCTTGTTGAGAAGTTATGAATATTATTCTTAAGACTGATAAAGAAATAGAAATAATGAAGGAAGCCGGTAGAATTGCCGCTATAATAAGGGATAAGCTGGCAGATATGGTTGAGCCAGGGATTACAACACGGTATCTGGATAAAAAAGCTGAAAATCTTATGAAAGATTACGGTGTAAAAGCTTCCTTTAAGGGTTATAGAGGCTTCCCTGCCCATATAACTGTATCTGTCAATGAAGAAGTTGTTCATGGTATTCCCAAAAGAAGGAAAATAAAACAGGGTGAAATAGTAAGTATTGATTTAGCTGTTATATATAAAGGATATCACGGAGATACTGCCATAACAGTACCTGTAGGTAAGATCCCTGATGACTGGCGAAAGTTGCTTGATGTTACAGAAGAGTCTCTCTTTAAAGGTATTGAACAGGCAAGACCTGGAAATCATTTGAGAGATATTTCCCGTGCCATAGAAACCTATGTGACAGCTCAGGGCTTTTCCGTAGTTAGGGAACTTGTAGGACATGGAATAGGTAAAGATATGCATGAAGCACCTCAGGTTCCCAATTACATATCCTATGATTATAATGTTCCATTAAAATCCGGTATGGTTCTTGCTATAGAACCAATGATAAATATGGGCACTGCAGATGTTGTATGGCTATCTGATAAGTGGACTGTTGTTACTAAAGATCGGAAACCTTCTGCTCATTTTGAACATACAGTAGCTATTACCGGAAATGGACCTTTAATCTTGACAAAGTACGAAGGAGGAAGTAAATTATGAAGGTTAAGCCATCAGTAAAACCAAGATGTGAGAAATGTAAGATTATTCTTAGAAAAGGCAGAGTAAGGGTTATATGTGAAAACCCCAAACATAAACAGGTTCAGGGGTAATTCAGTGAGTAGTGAACAGTGAGTAGTGAATAGAAATTACCACTCACCACTCACCACTCACCATTCACTAATAAAGAAAGGAGTATTAACCATATATGGCAAGAATAGCAGGTGTGGATTTACCCAGAGATAAAAGGGTTGAAATTGCACTGACTTATATTTACGGAGTAGGTCATACTACGAGTAAGAAAATTCTTGAACAGGCCAGAGTGAGTCCTGACATCAGAGTAAAGAATTTAAGTGAAGAAGAAGTCAGCAGAATACGTAATATACTGGAAAAGAATTTTAAAGTAGAAGGAGATCTCAGGAGAGAAGTTTCTCAGAGTATAAAACGTTTGATAGAAATAGGATGCTATCGCGGCGTCAGGCATTCAAGAGGTCTTCCTCTCAGGGGACAGCATACAAAGACCAATTCCAGAACAAGGAAAGGTCCCCGCAGAACTGTCGGCATAAAGAGAAAGAAAGTTTAATTTACCGAATTATAATCAAGCATTCGCCCCCCACAAAATCGTGGGAGTAAGTCAGAAGCTTCGCGTCACGCGTCACGTGTCACGCGTTACGGTTAAATAGGAAGGAGATGGATAAAGTTTGGCAAGAGGTACCAGAAGAACAAAGAAAAAAGAATTTAAAAATATAGTTAAAGGAGTAGCTCATATAAAATCTACCTTTAACAACACTATAGTAACTATTTCCGATACAAATGGATGTGTTATAGCATGGGCAAGTGCCGGCACATCAGGATTTAAAGGGTCGAAAAAGAGTACTCCCTTTGCAGCACAGTTAGCGGCAGAGGAAGTTGCCAGAAAATCTATGGAACATGGTCTGAAACAGGTAGAAGTATATGTAAAGGGCCCTGGTTCCGGAAGAGAAGCAGCTATCAGATCTTTACAGGCTGCTGGACTGGAAATAAATCTTATTAAGGATGTAACACCTATTCCTCATAACGGGTGTAGACCTCCTAAGAGAAGAAGAGTATAATAAAGGAGATGATTTTGTGGCCAGATATACTGAAGCTGTTTGCAGAAAATGTAGACGTGAAGGAATGAAATTATTTCTTAAAGGACAGCGCTGTTATTCTCCGAAATGTGCCATTGAAAAAAGAAATATGATTCCCGGTCAGCACGGGCACACCAAGAGAGGTAAATTGTCCGATTACGGAGTTCAGCTCAGAGAGAAACAGAGATTACGTAGAATATACGGCGTTCTTGAGAAACAATTTGAAAATTATTATGAAAGGGCTGCCAGGCAAAAAGGCGTTACAGGCGAAAACCTTATAAAACTTCTGGAAAGACGTCTGGATAATATTATATTCAGACTCGGCTATGCTTTATCCAGAGCACAGGCCAGACAGCTTGTTACTCACAGGCATTTTAAGGTTAACGGACATATTGTAAATGTTCCTTCTTATCTTGCAAAGCCAGGAGACGAAATAGAAGTAATAGAAAAAAGCAGAGATATGGTTCCTATAAAAGCAGCTCTTGAAGTCAGCAGTGAAAGAGTATTACCTTTATGGCTTCATAGAGGTGAAGATGTTTTTAAAAGTAAAATCATAGCAGAACCAACTCGTGAGAATATGGATATTCAGATAGATGACAGTCTGATAACTGAATACTATTCTCGTTAGTTTAGTTGAAAGGCGGGTGTTAGGCCGATTTGCCCGGCAAAATAATATAATGCTAAAAATTGAGATACCAAGAGTGGAATGTGAAAAATTAACTCCTACATATGGAAAATTTGTTATAGAACCTTTAGAGAGAGGTTATGGTCATACTCTGGGTAACAGTATTACAAAACTAATGCTTTACTCCATTACAGGTGTGGCCGTGAAATGGCTGAAGATTGAAGGCGTTAAACATCAATTCTCTTCTATACCTGATGTTGTTGAAGATAGCACAGAGGTAAGTTTAAACGTCAAGAGAATGGTATTTAAAACCGATTATACAGAACCATTTTTTATGTATCTGAATACGAATAAGCCGGGTGAAATTAAAGCCGGTGATTTTACTCCTTATCAGGATATAGATGTAGAAATACTTAACCCTGATCTCCATATAGCTACTGCAAAAGGTGACAATTGCAAAGTATCTATGGAGATATGTGTGGAAAGAAGTAAAGGCTATTGTCCTGCAGAAGAGCATAAAAATACTCCAGATGAATATATACCGGTAGATAGTCTATATACCCCTATACGTAAAGTAGATTATTATGTTCAGGATACAAGGGTAGGTCAGATAACTGATTACGATAAACTTGTTATAGAGATAAATACAAACGGTGTGCTTACGCCTGATGAGGCTCTAGATATGAGTGCCCGTATGTTTCAGGATTATCTGAACTATTTTATAGCTCTTTCTGACGATACCTTTGAAGGTATTATGAAACCTACAGTGCCGAAACTGGAAGATGAGATACTCAATAAAGATATAGAAGATCTTAATTTTTCTGTCAGATCCTTTAATTGTCTGAGAAGATATGGCATAGTTTCCGTAGGTGACCTGATACAGAAAACTGAAGAAGAAATAATGAATTTACGTAATTTTGGCAAAAAATCTCTTGATGAGATTAAATTGAAACTGGAAGAATACAATCTGTTATTAAAACAAACTGAAGATTAATCGTTAAGGGGGATAATTATGAGGCACAATAAACGTTCAAGAACATTGGGAAGAGATACAGCTCATAGATTGTCAATGCTCAGGAACCTGACGGTCTCTCTTTTTAAAGAGCAGCCTGAAAAATATAAAGACAGTGAGGGTAAGATACAGACTACATTAATAAGAGCCAAAGAGCTTGTAAGATGTGCTGATAAAATGGTAACCCTTGCTAAAAAAGGAGATCTCCATGCAAGAAGACAGGCCCTTGCCTGGATGAGAGATAAAGATACCACTAAATATCTGTTTGACACAATCGGACCGAAGTTCAAAGAAAGAGCAGGCGGTTATACAAGAATTGTTAAAACAGGTATCAGAAAAGGCGACGGAGCTCCTATGGCTATTGTCGAATTAGTAGCAAGCGAATAAATTATGATCAGGGCTGAAGGTCTATCTTTTTGTTATGAAAATGCATCTCATGATGCACTTGATAATATTACCTTCCACATAGACAGAGGAGAATTTGTAGCAATACTGGGTCATAACGGATCTGGAAAATCTACTTTTGCCAAACTGGTAAATGCCCTTTTACTTCCGACAAAGGGGAAGTTATTCATTAAAGGGCTTCTTACGACAGATCAGAGTAAACTCTGGGATATAAGACAGACTGTAGGAGTTATTTTCCAGAATCCTGATAACCAGTTAGTTGCTACTGTAGTGGAAGAAGATGTGGCTTTCGGCCCTGAAAATTTAGGACTCTCTCCCTCAGAGATAAGGGAGAGGGTGTCTTATGCCCTGTCTGTTGTCGGTATGGAAGAATATAGAACTTCTTCTCCTCATTTCCTTTCAGGTGGACAGAAACAGAAAATTGCAATTGCAGGCATTCTTGCCATGAAACCTGAATGTATAGTACTTGACGAACCTACTGCCATGCTTGATCCGAGAGCAAGAGGTGATATTATTTCTACCATAAAATGTCTTAATAAGGATTATAACATGACTATTCTTTATATAACTCATTTTATGGAAGAAGCGGTAGAAGCAGACAGAATAATAGTTTTAAATAAAGGCTCCATAGAGTTCACAGGAACTCCTAAAGAAGTATTCAGCCAGGTTAAAAGATTGAAAAAACTCCATCTGGATGTTCCACATATTACTGAACTGGCATCATATCTTAAATCCTCAGGTTTTAAGATTCCTCCCAATACTCTGACTGTAGAAGAAATGCTTACACACTTATGTCCATCAAGATAGAAAATCTTTATTACACCTATTTGAAAGATACTCCTTTTCAGGTTGAAGCCCTCAGTGGTATTAATCTTGAAATAAAAAAAGGAGAATTTATCGGTCTCGCAGGTCATACGGGATGCGGTAAATCTACTTTGATTCAGCATTTCAACGGCTTATTGAAACCTTCTTCAGGAAAAGTTTTTGTTGACGGAACAGATATTTTTGCAAAAAAGGTGAATATGCAAAAAATTCGCGCCCTTGTAGGACTCCTTTTTCAATATCCAGAACATCAGCTATTTGAAGAAACAGTTTATGAAGATATTGCTTTCGGACCAAAAAATTTCGGTGTTCCCGATAAAGATATAGAAGGAAGAGTAAAGCGTGCTATGGCATCTGCCGGTATGTCTTATGAAGAGCTTAAAGACCGGTCTCCTTTTACGTTAAGCGGCGGAGAAAAAAGGAAAACTGCTATTGCAGGAGTACTTGCAACAGAACCTGAATATATTATCCTCGATGAACCTACGGCAGGTCTTGATCCTGAAAGCCGGGATAACATACTTGCAGGTATTAAAGAATTACATATAAAATATAAGAAAACTGTTATACTTGTCACACATGATATGAATCAGGTAGCTCTTCTCTGTGACAGGGTTTTTATTATGGAAAAAGGCAGAATTGTACTTCAGGGTAATTTGAATGAAATTTTTTCACAGGTTGAAGCTCTTGAGAATTACAGCCTCGATATACCTCAGATTACCCGTCTTATGCACAGGCTGAAAGAAAAAGGACTTTCTGTAAATACTGAGATTTATACAGTGGAAGAGGCATTAAAAGAGATTAAGAAAATTAAAGGTGGGAAGCGTAACGGGTAACGGGTAACGCGTAACGGGTATATTCACCCGTCACGCGTCACCTGTTACGCGTCACCTGTACATATGGAAATATTAAAATCTGTCATAATAGGCCAGTATATACCGGGAAAATCCTTTGTTCATCGTCTTGACCCCAGGGTAAAAATTGTTATGCTTATAATTATGATTGTTTTTATTTTTACCATAAAAAACCTGGCTGTTTACGGACTTGCTTTTTTCTTTGTTTTTTTTGTTATCGTCTGTGCCAGAATTTCTCCATTATTTGTTCTGAAAAGCCTGAGACCGATTGTATTATTTATTTTTATTACTTTTGTTTTCAACCTTTTTATGCTGCCAGGAGAGATTTTATGGAAATGGTATTTCCTGCAGATAAGTAAAGAAGGACTCGAGTTAAGCATACAGATGTCATGCCGTATCGTACTTCTTATAATGCTTTCTTCTTTACTCACTTTTACGACTTCACCCATTGAACTGACAGACGGTATTGAATATTTGCTTGCCCCTCTTTCAAGAGCAGGTTTCCCTTCTCATGAACTTGCCATGATGATGACAATCGCATTGAGATTTATACCCACTCTGATGGAAGAAACGGAAAAAATAATAAAGGCACAGCTTGCCAGAGGAGCAGATTTTCAGAGCGGCAGCATGGTTAAAAGAGTAAAAAACCTTATACCTGTATTTGTTCCTCTCTTTATAAGCGCTTTTCGGAGAGCAGATGAACTTGCTCTCGCCATGGAATCCCGCTGTTACAGAGGCGGAAAATATAGAACTCATATGAAGGAATTGAAGATAACTGCAAATGATGTAATTGCAATATTTCTACTGATCTTATTTGTTGCAGGTGTGGAATATGTTCAGTTTTTCGGCGGCTTGAAGATTTATAGTCTCCTTTTTCGATAAGACAGGGGGAGCGGTAAGATTGGAAAAAAACGTTAAACTCATAATAGAATATGACGGAACTGATTACTATGGTTTTCAAATACAGTCTGAATGCAGGACTGTTCAGGGCGAAATAGAAAGGTCTCTTTCAGTAATATTTCAGAAACCTGTGAAGATTTACGGTGCAGGACGTACAGATGCGGGAGTTCATGCAGCAGGACAGGTAATCAATTTCAAACATGGCACAGAAAGAACTGTTGAACAGATACAGAGGGCTTTAAACGGACTTCTTCCGCCGGATATAGCCGTTAAATCTGTCGAAGAGATGGATGAGCATTTCCATGCCCGCTACAGTGCAAAAAGAAGAAGATATAAATATCAGATATTGAACCGCCCTTACAGGGGGGTGTTTTTAAGAAATGTTGCCTTTTTCTATCCCTATTACCTGAATGTGGAACTTATGGACGAAACATGTAAAATATTTACGGGAACCCATGATTTCACCTCTTTTAAAGCAAGTTCAAAAGAAGTGAAAAGTAATATTCGTACAATTTTTTTATTCCGTTGCTATCGTTCCGAAGATCTGGTAATATTTGAAATAGAAGCAGACGGTTTTCTTCATATGATGGTCAGAATTCTTACAGGAACGATAATTCAGTCCGGAAGAGGGAGATTTTCTCCGGAAAAAATCCGGCATATACTGGAAGCAAAAGACAGGAGACAGGCAGGGCCCACTCTGCCACCTCACGGGTTATCTCTTGTGGAAGTGAAATATGAGTGAAAAGTGAGTTGTGAAGGGTAATTATAGTTTAAAGTTTATAGTTGATAGCCTGTTTTTTTAAACTCTCAACCCTCAACACTCAACGATCAACTTATATAAAACATCACTCGTCACTCGTCACGACATGAAAGGAGTATATTAATGTATAAACTGTTATATTTTATGAGTCTATTGATTTTTGCACTGTCCCTTTATCCTGCTATGGCACAGGATAATACATCAGAGCCTGTTTTAACTCCATTTGTTACTCCGACAATTACTCCCGATATTACTCCTACGGTAAGCATAACTCCTTCTGTTGCTCCGACAATTACTCCAGCTATAATGGCAACTCCTTCTGCCCCCCCCGGTATAACTGCAACGACGACTCCTGCGCTCACTCCGACTGCCCAGGATAAGCCGGAGCAGAACAGTATTAATATTTATATAGAACAGGCTCATAAATATCTTAAAGAAGGAAAATATAAACTTGCGAAAGGTGAATATGAAAAAGTTGTTAACATAAATGATAAAATCCCCTCTGTATGGTATAATCTGGGCATTATTTTTGAAGCAGAGGGAGACCTGACGAGTGCTGGTCAATCTTATAAAAATTATTTAGTTCTTTCCCCCGGTGCAAAAGACGCAAAATATATGGCAGCTCATTTATTCGATATGGACGGAGAAATTTTATATCAAAACGGTGATTATATGAGCGCTATGGAGAAATTCAAAGAAGCTGTGAAAGTTGATCCATCCTATCCCTATGCATATTTCAATCAGGGCCTTACTTATGATAAACTGGAAGAGTATGAACTTGCCACTAAAGCCTATGAAAAGGCAGTAAAATGTTCATCTTCTTACGGAAATGCTCATTTTAATCTGGCACTTCATTATGAGTTTGCAGGAAACTATAAGGGAGCCATAAACCATTATCAGGCTTATTTAAAGCTTTTCCCGAAAGCAAAAGATGGTAAAGAAGTAAAAGCCTGGATTGAAGAGTTAAAAAAGAAGATTTAAATCAGTGGCCGGTGACCGGTATCAGTGATAGGTGACCATTATTCACTTTTCACTTTTCACGACTCACTATAAATCCCCTTGACCGCTTTAAGATCCTTGATAATAATTTTCCCTTTCTGCATATAGAGTATATGTTTTTTCTCCATTTCATTAAGGGATCTTGTAACATTTTCTCTGTTTGACCCGACTATATTTGCCAGTTCCTGATGTGTTATTTCCAGGGTTTCTTCTTTACCTTCAACAGTCATTTCCACCAGTTTTTTTGCAGTTCTCTGGTATATATCCATAAATTTCAGATCTGCTATTCTTTCACTGAGTTTTCTTACAAGTTTTACATATCGCTTGAGCAGAAAAAGCGTTATTTCAGGGTTTTCTTTCAGAATTTCCTGAAAGGCATTCCTGGGGAGTATAAGGAGCCTGCTTTTTTTCAATGTTATAACGGTGGCCGAATGAGGCTCATCATCGAGTAAAGACATTTCTCCTATATATTCATATGGTTTTAATATGGCAAGATTTACCTCTCTGCCCTGAGGGCTTAAAAGAATGACTTTAAGTTCTCCCGATAGGACTATTCCGAGAAATCCGCTTTTTTCCCCTTTTTGCAATATAAGTGTATCTTCCTGATAATTTTTTTCACAGGTCTTCTGTGCCAGAGACAGAAGATATTTCTCCTTCAGATTTGAAAAAAGAGGTATTGTTTTAAGTAATTCTGTTGTATTCATAGTTTTGCAGATTAATCCAGAGATTTAATTTCTTTCTGTATTTTAAGAGCTTCTTCTATAATTCCGCCTGCTTCTTCCAGTGAAGAAGTAATAAATAGTTTTTCAGTGATTCCGTCTATCAAATCTATATCTATAAGTTTTTGTGCCTTCTTCTGTAATGACAGTGATGATAAACCAAATTTTGTTTTTAAAAATTTACAAATTACATTAATTTCTCCTTCAACTCTTCCTTTTTCTCTTCCTTTTTCTCTTCCTTCTTCTCTTCCTTCTTCTTTGAATTCTTTATATAAAGCCTGTAATACCTGAGTCATTTTTAACACCTCCATCATTTTACTGACATAATGTTTATCTATAAATTTATCAGATATGCCAACAAGACATCCTATTAAAAATAGCTGTTCCTTAAAACCTCAGTGTCTGGTTCCCGAACATTCCTGTAAGGGATTAAAAAATAATATCGTAATTATGGTAGGAAACAGATATATCTTTCATCATAGCCTTTGTTTCCCTTTCGGAAGATAACACACCACTTTTCATTATACCATAAAATATGTTGAATTGAATGGTATTTTCCAATAAGGATGATGGAAGAGTTATCTATTGTTGCAGTTAAGGAGCTTAACTATCAGGTGGAAGAAATTCTTTTAAAACGAGAGGAGGAAAAAAGAGAAAAAATTAAAAAATTTGGAGTTGATTGTTTTTATTTAGGGTATGGAACTGGATATGACACAGGATACGAAATTGCAAAGAAAGAAGATAGAAAAGGAAATTGATATTATAATAACTACTTTACGGTGGCAGAGAATATATCCTGCCTGGCTGATAGTCTATCCAGCTTCTTGTTTATTCCTGCTATTTCTGTATCTAAAGTATCAAATCTACTGGCAGATGTTATTTTTTGTAAATACTACTCAGGAAATTAACTAGCAGTTTTTTTTTTTTGATATTGGAAGGATTTTACTTTTGATAAATAGAATACTGATTTTGCATTGGAAATTATTACGTTTATTATGAAAAGTTTGTCTCCCGAAGCAAGCGTCGCGCAAAGGGCATGCTTGTAACAGGCTCTATTTAAGTAGAATATTATTAAATCTGGATATATAAATTAATTCAAGGAGAGGAGTTTATTTAAGAATGTTTAAATCAAGGAAGTTTTATCCATGTCTGGCTTTAATTTCAGCTATTATCTGTCTTATACTCTTATCAAACTGCGGAGGCGGAGGAAATTCAACTATTGTTCCTTCGTCAGGCGTAACCTCTACCCCGAATTCTGTAACCTATACAGACGTAACACCTACGCCTGTTCTGACGAGTAAGCCAGTATCAGGCTATATCTATGGTAATAACATAACGACAGAAGACGGTGAAACAGTTCCCCGTATAACCGTATTGGATGTCCCTGGCTGCCAGGCAGATTCTTCAGGCAATGAGCCTTTCGTTACGCAGGTGTCAAATTCCTTGCAGCAGGATTACCCGGAAGACTGGGCAAATTCCAGTATACAGGAACTCTATACGCAGTTAAACAAGACTCTTTCTGAGAGTAAGCCTCTGCCTGAGTATAATGCCCAGGCACAGGTTTCTTCTGCTTATGATGATACCTCAATACCTGTAGGCTCTGACGGCCACTTTGATAATACAGTCCTTACAGGAGCTACAGACAGCAATGTAAAACTGGAAGTAGCACTGGGAGAAGATAATTATGCTGAAGTGGAAACTCTTCCTTCGTCAGGTTCCATAAATTCCTCTGATGTTACAAGTGCAGCAGTAATTAAATCCTGTCCTGAGAAGATATTTGCCTTCCCAGGAGAGATTATAATATTCAAAGTATATTCTGAGCCGGGAATTAATCTTAAATCTGCAGGTTTAAAGTTTACACTGAATAACTCATCCATAGGCTGTATCACACAACCTGTGTATCTTTGCTTGTTCGGAGCGCATAAATATCAGGTGGCCTATAGCTGTGTGTATATTAAACATGGGTTGGATACCCCCGTCGATACCACAATAACTGCGAAGCTGAATTCCGGCCAGAGTATGAATATTTTCCTGGAGGTTATAAAGAAGACCGCCAGTGTATCTGGTACAGTTTATACCGGAGGAAGCACTCTGGTAAAAGGTTATGTAAAGTCTCTGGGGCCGAAGGCTTGTTGCAAGATTGATGCTTCAGGCAATTATAACCTGCCGAAGGTATTCCGGGGACATAGCAGATCTGTCATAGCAACGTGGTGGACTTCTGAGAATGGTAAGAAGGTAAGGCATCGGGAAGAGAAGGTAATTGATTTCCTGAATGCGGACTTGACTAGATTTAATTTCGGAGCGCCGCCAACGCCGACAGCAACGCCAACTTTTCCTTCTGCCTCAGATACATACTATGGTTATATTTCTGCTGATATAATAAAGCAAAAATTAGAATGGCAACAAGAATTAGGATGGGAACAGGGTAGGCAAAAAACCGTAGATTGGTTGAATGGTAATGTAGCAGATACACCTCTTCCTGCCGAAATAGCAAATGCCATACAGGAAGCTAAAATAGATGAAAATGATCCTTATACAATGTGGTGGTATTTTAAAAGTGGTGTAAAAGAGTGTATAACAGATCCGACACCGCCTCCAGCAGAAGATGCAAATACAATTTTACGAGATGAGGAACCAGGTAATCAATCTTCTACTAATACAATTATAGCCAACTCTGATGCTCCAATAAGATTAATTACCAAGGAACAACCGGTATTAATGTTAGGAGTCAAATCATTTGAATATAGACATAATAAAAAGAGGATATTTCTTGATCCAAACTCGATTAAATCCACTTTTGAGCAGAAGAGGTATAACGTTACACTTAAAGGAATAATGTTCTATACATTACCCTCGGAATTAACACAATACTATGCAAATAACAACAAGGAAAATTCACCAGATGATAGAGAGCATCCAGATATTGAATTCTTATCTGGCTATCATCCGGATCCAAATATTGGACCAGAAAAGAAAGTATTATGGTGTAGAATAGGGCAAGGTGGAAATGGCTATAATGTTGTAAAACCACAGGATTTCGAAGCTACAAATCTTAATCAGTACGGTGTGATTTATATTGACACTCATGGTAATCCTGACGGATTAATGGCCTGTCCATATTATGTAGATAATAATAATCAACCTGATGAACAATTAAAGAGCTGGATGACACAGCACAGTACACCTAGTGGAAAACCAATAAACTGGCATTACAGCAACGTATTTTTCGGTACACTCTATCCAGAAAGAGCAGAGGATCAACTTATGGGGGGACCAAACGCGGATAAATCGATATTTTACAGAGCAATATTTTTAGAGAAAGGTTTTTTTGTTGCACAGGATTACGATTTTAACAGCAAATCTATTGTATATATAAATGCCTGCGCGTCCTGGCCATTTTATTATGATAATCCCAATACTCCACGACCATTCTTAAAAGCAGGCGTTTACATAGGTGCTGTCCCAGATGGGGAGTTTTTTTACTTACATAATAACCTTGCATATAATTTCTTCTCTTATATACTGGGCAGAAATCCGTCTAATATAGGACAGAAGCTCGATTTCCAACTGAATGTAAGAGATGCATACACAAAGACACTAAAAGACAATAAAACAAACGACGGAGAACTAAAGATATTTACAGGAACCAATGGAGCAAATGACAATACTTATCTGGCTTCAGATGTATCTGTTGTAGTTTGTAAAGAACGCTTCATAATTAATGATGAAACCATAAATGAATTAAAAAAGAAGCTTTCTAATAAAAAGAAGTTAGAATCAATAGAAGTTCTAAGAAACAAAACTTTTTCTCAGGATGAACTAAAGAAAGAACTTGAAAAATTATCTTTTACTGAACAAGAGATTAAGTTTGTGATGAACTATACTTTCTATAAAAACAACTAACATTTATATGGAAATAATATATAAAGGACATAATTTATGATGGAATATAATAAAGAATCTTATACCCTCTGGAAGAGATCAAAAGGAAGGGTTTATTCGTTTCTCGTAAATAATCTGATAAAACAAAAAAATAACTTTATCTTATTAATTTCTATCCTTCTCGTAATAACAACAGGATTAGTTATAGCAGGTGAAATCCCAAAAATTTTAATTTCAGGAAACTATGTAGAATTCAAAGAGTTATTTACTAAAAATCCAAAATTTATTAATGCTAAAGATTTGTATGGTATAACACCTTTTTTCGAGGGAACCCCGACTCCTACTTTTCCTCCTGCGTCAGATCCATATTACGGATATATTTCTTCAGAAATAATAGAGCAGAAGTTAAAATGGCAACAGGATTTAGGGTGGAAAGCTGGCAGGCAGAAAACGGTGGACTGGTTGAACGGAAATTTAACAGACTGTCCTCTTCCCTCGAAAATAACTGAAGCTATAAAGGAAGCTAAAATAGATGAAAATGATCCTTATACAATGTGGTGGTATT
Source organism: Vulcanimicrobiota bacterium (assembly GCA_040217665.1). Taxonomy (GTDB): domain Bacteria; phylum Vulcanimicrobiota; class SpSt-956; order SpSt-956; family JAKJGF01; genus CALARM01. The sequence continues at coordinate 7,979 of JBEHWP010000006.1, read as the reverse complement.
TTAAAAGCGGTGTAAAAGAGTGTGTAACAGATCCGCGAACACCTCTGGAAGACATACCACCTGCATTCTCTAAAGGAGACCTTGCAAAGGTTAAGGAATTACTTAAAAAAGAACCGGATATTATTAATGTTAAAGCTTATGATGGTACGACACCTTTACACTCTGCGGCTTCTAGCGGTTCAAAGGAATTAGTGGAATTTCTAATATCTAAAGGTGCTGATATTAATGCCATAAATAATGATGGTGAAACAATTTTATATTCTGCGGCCTTTAGTGGTTCAAAGGAATTAGTAGAATTTTTAATATCTAAAGGTCTGGATATCAATACTAAAAATACGGCTGATATGACACTTTTACACTGGACAATCTTTAATGGTCTGGACTCAAAGGAATTAGTAGAATTTTTAGTGTCCAAAGGTCTGGATATTAATGTAAAAGATTGCCTTAGTAGAACACCCTTGTATATAGCAAGTTATATCGGTAATTCAGACGAAATAATAAAGTTTTTAGTATCTAAAGGGGCTGATATTAATACTAAAGATGATTACGGGGCAACACCTTTACACTTTGCGGCTTCATGGAATGGTTCAAAGGAATTAGTAGAATTTTTAGTATCTAATGGCGCTGATATTAATGCGAAAGACAAGGATGGAACGACACCTTTGCGCTATGCTATTGAAATTCGTTCAAAAGAAATAGTGGAATTTTTAGTATCCAGAGGTGCTGATATTTATATTAAAAGTAATCATGGTTACTCACTTTTACACAGTGCGGCTTCTTCCGGATCAAAAGAAATAGTAGAATTTTTTGTAGATAAAGGGCTTGATATCAATATTAAAGCTAATGATGGGTCTACACCTTTACATTGTGCAGTAGAGCATGGGCACAAAGAACTTGTAGAATTTCTAATCTCTAAAGGTGTTGATATTAATGCTAAAAATAGTAAAGGAAAGACACCATTAACAATAGCAAAAGATAGAAAGTATAAAGATATAATAGAGTTGCTCTTTAAGAAAGGAGCAAAGGAATAATTGAATTTTATGAAAGTTTATTATAGACCAATTCTTACCAAATAAATCGAAATATAAAGGAGAATAAACAATGAAAAACATACTTTATCTAACACTGGTATTATTATCTCTTTATATCATCATCTCCGGTTGTGGCGGAGGAACAGGAACCACTCAACCGGCGTCATTAACAACACCAGTTCCGAATAGTTCAGGCAATAAAGCCTATATAACTATTACAATCAAATGGCCTGAGCAAGGTAAGGCAGGAAATTTTATAATTTCTTCCGGCAATAAAAAAGAAATAACTGCTTCTATGCCAGATGGTTCACTTAAACTTAAAATACATGTTTTTGACTATACAGATAAAGAGCCAAATGCCCCTATTGATTTCAATGATACTTCCGGCTTACTGGCTAGTGGTATTGCCGATAGGTCGCAAAATGAAATTACCCTTGAAATTCCTCTTGAGAGTGCAATTGCAAAACATCTTACCGGTAGTGTATATTTACCGCCTTTCCCTGTCAAAATATGGGCAGGCGTTTTTGGAGCATCAGGTGATCCGAATGACCCTAATACCGCTTTAATATCGACAGAACAGTATGTGGAATTAGAAGTTGGTCCACAAACAGTTACTCTGCCACTTGGCGATTACGAATTAAAGGTATGGGCTTCTCCCCAAAACATAACATTACCTTACTACTTCAATAAATCTAATAATATCTCCGGCAAAATTGCCAGGTCTACTCCTACTCCTGTAATTATTCCCGGCAAAACAGGTAATATAATGATTGTACATTCAGATGATGATTATCCTTACCCTCCTGATGACTATCCTTATCCACCGGACGATACACCGGTTCCTGAGGAAACACCCGGCACTGATATTATAGCTCAACTTATGATAACCTATCCTGCTGATGCAAACGGAGTAGTTCCAGAGCCAAAGCCTGTAGCAAATAAAACAGTAAAATTCTGGTTGAATGACGAACAAAAAGACCAGGCAAGTTTAATACCGGCAGAAGGGACTACAGATCCTAATGGATATTGTGAAATAAGGTTTGAAACATACACTGAAGGTACATATACAATCAATGCCAGTTTTCAACCAGATTCCAATAATACACCGGATATAATTTATCCTGCTGTGTGTACAGTAAATGTGTCTCAGGATAATGGTAGTGAAACACCAACTCCTGTAGAAACGCCTACTCCTACTCCAATACCGACAGTTACACAGTATTTTTTGGTTCTAGGAGCAAATCCCTACTCATTTGATATGATCCCGGAGTTTACATCTGATTATTTCGATATACCGGTAAATACTGCAACCATTACGGCAACACTTACAAAAATATTACCCAACAATCCTGCACAGACTCATATACCGGTAGATGGAGCAGAAATTAGCTTCAGTTCAAATGCCGGTAATATAACACCTACAGGAGTGACACAGAATGGTACTTGCCAGGTAGGATTTTCATGTTCCTACTGTACCTATAGTGGAATAACAATCACAGCCCGGACTAATCCTGAGCCATCTGATCCCTCTATTTCAATCAATTCCATCTGTAGAATAGAGCTAAATCCACGCAGGTTAATACGAGAGCCTTTTAATAAGGAAGGCTGGAGCGCATATGGAATAAATCTCTGGCATATAAACTCTTCATACAGTGACCTTAACTTTTCTTTTAATGGACCATCGAATGAGAATCCGGTATATTATTATGATCCTCAAAACTTTGACGCTTATCTTTTTGAACCTGGCGCAAAAAACACTTCTTCATGTGCTTATATGTACTGTAACCCTGATAAATGGCGCAGTGCAAGTTTATATTATACATGGCCGGATTCTGTATTACCTTATGCTCCTCTGGAAGCAAGGTTTTATGTTAAAACCGGCGATGAAAGTCTTACTCACAAGTCGGATGACCCTAATGATCCTAATTCCTATGAACATTATCGTGGAACTGTAAGTTTTAATGGCGTAAACATAAAACTAAAAGATGATAATAAGATTATGATAATAGATCCAAATGGCCATGATACAATCTTAACTAATTATAATCCTGGAGAATGGACTTATATGAAGATTATAAATATTCCTGAGACATATTATAGACGAATTGTATATTACTGGATTAATGGCTCTCTTTACACATATGAATATCCTCTAGGTGGTAATTATAGAGATTTTCACCTTAATTCAACAGGAGGTTCAATATGGTATGATGAGGTAGAAATGTATGATCTCAGCAGATATCAGAAGAAATCTGCCAGGAAAACCATAAAACAATAATGGTATCAGTAATCGGTAAAATTGAACTCTTCTTAGCAGAGCAGAGGAGTTCGATTTTACTCTTCTATCTGAATTTATATCGGAGAAATATCAGACAGATATGTATTTAATCATATTATTTATCTTTTCCTCTTTACTATGGGGATTAATATATAATTTTTATTCCGTATTTACTCACTATAATATCCCGAAATTCACCTTGAACAGCGTATATGACAGCCTCTATGTGAATATAATTATTTTTACCCTGTTACCTGTGATATATATGTTAAGTTATTTTCTACTTACAAAATATAAAGTCATTCCTATTTTTATAAAGATTTCTCTCTTATTTGCCTGTATTATTTCTGCTGTCTTGAATATTCTCACCCATCCTGTCGGAGCACCTGATATATTCAACTATATAATTAACTGTAAAATGGCTTATTTTTATCATCTAAATCCCTATATTCATACATTTAGAGAATACTTCAAATATGACCCTTTAATCGGCTACACAACCCTTTCTCATTCTACACTGCCTTATGGCCCTTTATGGCTTCTTTTATGTTATATCTCTTTTCATATATCAGGATTTTCCTCCATTCTCTCCATGCTTTTATGTTATAAAAGTTTCAACTTTGCTTTTCTCATATTTACAGCCCTTATCATATACCGTTACGAAGAAAAGGATAAAAAATGGGTTTCTCTTTATCTATATCTTTTAAACCCTCTTATATTATTTGAAGGAGTTGTAAACGGTCATAATGATTTAATTATGACGTTCTTTTTTATCTATTCCATATTTAAGCTGAGAAGTAATTCCTTTTTTACTCTACCACTCTTCACTCTCGGCTCTATGGTAAAGGTTTTTATATTACCTTTACTTCCCCTGTTTCTTATAGAAATGGTAAGAAGAAAATGGCCTATCAATAAAATAATTGCATCCTGTCTGTTATCTGTCTTCATAGCAATATGCCTTTTTATTCCTTTCCGGGATAAAAATGTAATAAAAGGAATGATTGGCGGAATGAATTCCTACCATGAAACAAGAGGATTGTCTACCTATGGAGTAATAAGGACCTATATGAAAAGGAATGCAATAGAAGGACTTTCTTATGTAAAAATTATCTGGGGTTTTATATTTATCCTCTTTTTAATAGCTGAAATATTCTTTATAAAAGGCAGGGTTGAAGACAGAGCAGTAGATATTTTATTGTTTTTCCTGATAAATATATCTTTACTGTATCCCTGGTATCTTATCCCGGTATTTACTCTTCTTTCTGTGTCAGAGGATAAGAGAGGCTTGCTTTATCTATTTACCGGCACTTTTACCGGCATGTTATTTTACCCTTTATCAGTATTTTTATGGAGATTCATTATAAATACTTCCAATAGCACTGCTTTTTTAAGTTTGTCTGTGATTATGATATTGCCTGTAATCATTTTCTTTATCTTCAGGATTCTACGAATATCAAATAAGGCGGTTACAACATGAGACGCATAACAGTTTCCGTAATAGTGCCAGTATATAATGAATATTCAACCGTAGAAGAAAGTATTAAGAGATTGTTTATACTCAGGCAGAATATCAGTCTTTCCGGTGTACAGGTAATAATTGTAGATGACTGTTCCGATGACGGTACAGACAACATCCTGAATAAACTGTCTGAAGATTTACCTTCTGAAGATTTATTCCAATGGATATTCTTAAGACACAATCGAAATTTCGGCAAAGGCAGAGCAATAAAAACTGCACTTGAGAAAGCAACTGGAGAAATAACCATCATTCACGATGGAGATCTGGAATATAATCCGGCAGATATGTTTAATATAATATCTTTATTCATAGAAACAAATGCTGATGTCGTATATGGTTCAAGATTTTTTCCGGGAAACTATTCCGGGAATGTTATGTTTTATCACAGAATAGGGAATAAATTCTTAACACTCCTCTGTAATTTGATAACAGCGTTAAAACTTACGGATATGGAAACCTGTTATAAAGCCATAAAGACAGATATTTTGAAGTCTATTCCCATTGAAAGCAATGATTTCTGTTTCGAAGCAGAAATTACAATAAAACTTGCCGGAAGAGGAATAAATATTCTGGAGGTTCCTATCAGTTACAGAGGAAGAAATTACAGGGAAGGAAAAAAGATAAGCTATAAAGATGGAATAAAGACCCTGATAGCCATAATTAAATACGGCTATCCTGTAATATATAATAATCTGTATCCGTCACACACTCTATCAGAACTATCATATATTTATGAAGAGTTTGTTTCCTGACAAAATCTTTACAAATTTTCATATATACAAAATATTTCTGTAACATTTTTATATTAATATGTATGTATAAGAAAAAAACATCAGACCTTCATAAAGGCTGGATAAAAAAGGAGGAGATAAAATGTATAAAAAATCAATGCTCTGGATTTTACTGGCTCTTGGAATAATTGGCTCAGCCATTTTTCTCGTCGGCTTTAAATGGGAAGGGCGATGCGGCGGAAGATGGCATGGACATAATAAGGATGCCATGATAAAACGAATGGATAATATGGTGAAAGATCTGAAGTTGACCGGTGAACAACAGGCAAAATTTGACGAATTGAAAAAGAAAATGACTGAAAATATGGGTAAAGGCCCTCAGATGGATAGAGAACATTATATGGACGGCGGGGAAAAAGACGGTTTCAGAGATGAAATGATGACAGAACTCAAGAAAGATAATCCCGATGTGAATTCACTCGCAGGTAAAGTGAAATCAGAGATGGATCAGAAACTCGTCAAACAAAAAGAAAGACTGGAACAGAGAACTGCAAATTCAAAAGAGTGTATAGATCTCTTTGTTAATTTCTATAATATGCTTGATGATAATCAGAAAAAGCTCCTTGTCAATAAAGTGCATAAAAAGATAGATGCTATGGAAACATTGAGGGAAGATTAAGATGCAGTGAATGGTGAGCAGTGAGTGGTTCTGTTAACTCACTGCTCACCATTTTTGTTTAAAATTGTTGCCTTAATGAATAACCTGTGATATAATTTTCATTATCTAAAGGAAGGTACAAAGCTATGTTAAATCCGAATGATAAAAAAGCAATGGAATTAAAAGTGGATATCCCTCAGGAAAAACTGGAGGCCTGCTATTCCAATTCTGTTCTTATGCAGACAAGCCCTTATGATTTTATATTTAATTTCGGACAGCAGCTGGGCAATACCCTGAAGGTCAACTCCAGAGTTGCCATGAGCCCCCAGCATGCAAAATCTTTTCTTAAAATCTTAAAGGATAATATAGAACAATATGAAAGAACCTTCGGTGAAATAAATCTCATACCTCAGATAGTGAAAAATTCCGAAGAAGAAACAATGCCTCCCTTTTATCCGCAGAATTAAAACATGGTCATACCATTGGTGGCACTTATGAGGTTTGCATCCTGAAAATAGTTCTTGATAGATTTTTATCTCTATGATATAATATTTTTTTGTAAAATTAAAGTACAAGGAGGCCATGGGAATATACCCGGACTATTATGAAAAAAGATATACATCCAAAATGGTTAGAAGCAGATGTTTCCTGCGTATGCGGAGAAAGTTTTAAAACATTTTCTACGAAAAATGTACTCAAAGTTGAAATTTGTTCTAAATGTCACCCCTTTTTCACAGGTAAACAGAAAATAGTCGATACTGAAGGTAGAGTAGAGAAGTTCTTTCAGCGTTACGGTATGAAAGAAGAACTGGAGAAAATTGCCAGAGAAAAAACCAGTAATTAGTGATAGGTGATGATGAGTGATAGGTAAATATTCTCTCACCTCTCACTTTTCACTGTTTAAAGGAGATGTTTTTGTGCCCTATAAATCAAAGGGTGGTTGGATTGAAATTATCTGCGGAAGCATGTTCAGCGGTAAAAGCGAAGAACTTATAAGAAGGATCAGAAGGGCAAAAATTGCAAAACAGAAGGTTAAAACCTTCAAACCTTTTTTAGATGATCGTTATGCCAGAGATGCAGTAGCTTCCCATAACGGAGAAAAGATAGAAGCACTTCGTGTGGAACATCCTGATGATATCTGGAAGTATCTTGACGATGATACACAGGTAGTTGCCATAGATGAGGTTCAGTTTTTTTCTCCTTCTATTGTTTCTGTGTGCCAGGATCTTGCCGATAAGGGGAAACGTGTTATTCTGGCCGGTCTGGATCAGAATTTTAAAGCGGAACCATTCGGCCCGATGCCTCAACTTCTTTCTATTGCAGAAAATGTTACAAAACTTCATGCCATATGCATGGTATGCGGTGAAGAAGCTTCCCGGTCACAGAGAATAATAAACGGTCATCCTGCAGGAGCCGACAGTCCTACCATACTGGTAGGTGCATCGGAGTCCTATGAAGCACGGTGCCGTAACTGTTATCAAAAGGGTTAATGTCGTATAAACTTAATCCTCCCGTTCACAATACTTATAAATTTGCTTATGTTACCTCATAGCTGATAAAAGGAATATAGTATGTTAATAAATGTCTCTGAAAAATCCTCTGAAACTTCTGCCGATAAAGATTTCCTCTATGGCGGACAGGCTGTCATAGAAGGTGTCATGATGAGGGGAAAGACCCACATGGCAGTAGCAGTAAGAAAAGATAATAAAGAAATAGCTCTTCATAAAGAAGAATTAAATACCTTTTTAAAAAGATATAAATT
>JBEHWP010000005.1:0-35191 GCA_040217665.1 Vulcanimicrobiota bacterium | reverse complement strand
CACGTCTTATTTTTTTGATTAATAGAATAGTTCTTCAATTTATGTAATTTTTATGGAGGTACTATTTTTTGCTAAAGATAAATTCATTTTACTGGAAACACTAATTGATTTTATAATTTTTAAATACACAAAATAATTCAATAATTATTTTTCTGTAAGTTTAGATGGTTTATATCATATAAATTAAGCAGGGTAAATTCAGACTGCAGACAGTCCGGTGTAAATTAATTCAGGACTGTCTGATTAACAATCCCTTACTATATTTCATAATATACTTTTCCTCCTGAAAATGTTATAATACATAAAGTTTTTATCCACGGAGGAGTTAAATATGATTATAATAGGGGAACTTATAAATTCCACCAGAAAAAAAGTAAAAGAAGCCATAGAGAAGAAGGATGAACATTATATCCGTAAACTTGTTCGCCTTCAGAAAGGTGCTACATTTATAGATGTAAATTCAGCTATGAGCCGTAAATCTGAGATTGAAGATCTTGCATGGCTTATAAATATAGTTCAGTCTGAAACAGACCAGCCTCTTGCGATTGATACTCCGAATGAAGATGCTATGGAAGAAGGGATAAAATTATGTAAAATCGCTCCTATGATAAATTCCATAACAAACGAGCCAAAGAGAGAAAGGCTCATAAAGCTTGCTAAAAAATATAACTGCTTCCTGGTAGCCCTTCCGCTGGGAGGATTTAATAAAATGCCTCTTACGGTAAAAGACAGAATGGAAGAGGCAAAATTACTTGTAGAGGAACTGCTTAAAGGAGGTATAGAAAAAGATAAAATCTATCTCGACCCTCTTATACTGGGAGTCGGAAGTAACACTGAAGCAGGGAGGATTGCTCTTGAGACTGTAAGAGCTTTTAAGAAGGAATTTGCCGGTATAAATACGATATGCGGATTGAGTAATATTTCTTTCGGCCTTCCGGACAGGAAATTATTTAACAGAACCTATCTTTCTATGATGATAGAGGCAGGACTTGACGGAGCAATAACAGATCCTTCAGATGAAGAATTGATGAAAACCCTTAAAACTTCACTTGTACTTACAGGAAGAGAGAAATTTTTCAGAGAGAAATCTGGCGGGAAAGAACAGGCAACTTCACTCTTTGGAGAATTAAAAGGGAAAATAGAAGAAGGCCTTGATGATGAGGCGAAGGAAATTACTGAAAAATTATTGAAAGAAGATATAAATCCGAAAGACATACTTGCCTGTCTTATAAAAGCAATGGAAGTGACAGGTGAAAAATACAGTGCCGGAGAAATCTATGTACCGGAAATGATGATGTCTGCTTCTGCCATGAAAGAGTGTCTCACCATGTTAAAGCCTCATCTACTGAAGGCAAAAGTGGAACCGGTGGGACTCTGTGTAATGGGAACGGTGGAAGATGACCTTCATGACATAGGGCAGAACCTTGTATCAATGATGCTTGAAGGTGCAGGTTTCGAAGTGTTCAATCTCGGAGCAGATGTTTCTGCTGCGGAATTTCTGAAAACAGTAGAAGAGAAAAAACCTGATCTACTTGGATTGTCCGCCATGCTTACGACTACAATGGTAAAAATGGGAGAAATTATTTCTGCCTTAAAGGCAAAGGGGCTCAGGGATAAAGTCAGGGTCATAGTAGGAGGAGCTCCTCTTAACCAGGAGTTTGCAGATGAAATAGGAGCGGACGGCTACGGGAAAGATGCCACAGATGCAGTATTGCTGGCTAAAAAATTAATAAAAGGGTAATGAGTAATCAGTGATTGGTGACTTTTCCGGTCACTGATCACTGGTCACAGGTCACTGATTTATGAAGACTTTTACCGCTACACAGAGAACTGTTTATCTCGGACTCTTTATTGCCATTACGATTATACTTGCAAGATATGTTAATGTTCAGATAAAAATCATTACTTTTCATGGTTTTCCAATCATATTATCAGGTATAATTTTCGGCCCTGTATCGGGAGCCATAGTAGGCGGCCTGTCTGATATTCTGGGGTATTTCCTGAATTCTTTTGGCAAACTGTACCATCCGGGATTTACCCTTACATCTGCCCTTACAGGTTTTATTCCTGCCATGTTTCTCTTACCTTTTAATAAAGATATGAAGATGCCTTCTTTATGGTATCTTACTCTTGCCATATTTACAGGACAGTTTATAACAAAAATCCTGCTTATGCCATATTTTTACTCCCAGATGGCGGGAAAGAATTTCCTTATAATAAAAATGCTGGAAGGAAGTTTTTCCCAGATGATTCACGTACCGTTATATGCCTTTCTCATATATAAAATATTAAAAGCTTTCAGGCTCAGAAATGAAAGCTTTTAATATTTTGTTAATTATTGCCATGCGCCACAGGTCACAGGTCACGATTTAAATTATGCCGAACATAGAGAGTTCTTTTTCCAGAAATTCGTCTATTTCTCCTATGACCTCTATCTGAACATCTCCGCTGTCATCATAGTAAAAGACAAATTCCTCCCCGCTTTCCAGTTTTATAGAATCCGTTTTACCTGTTCTGGTGTAATAAAAATTTAAGGTTCCATATGGAGTTTCTATATAATCTATCATCTGATCATCATCTTCGTCATAAAAGAATTCATATTTACCTTCATCGGGACATATGATATGATCCAGTATTTTATCATCTGTATAATTAAATTTATAAAGACCTTCTTCTGTTTCTATATATTTTATTCTTCCGTCTTTAAGTTTAACCACTTTTTCTTCACTCATAAAATCAACCTCCATTTAAAATTCGTGACGCGTAATGCGTGATGCGTAATGCGTGATGTGTATTTTTACCCCGTACGAACTGTGTTCACTCCTACGACTCACTTTTCACTCTTCACCACTCACTTTAAAAGATCAATGGCTATTGCGCCAAGAAGATGTGAAAAATCTACAAGCTGTTTAATTTCTACATATTCATTTGCTACATGGAAGGCAAAATCGTCGCCGGGGCCAAAGCCTACTGCGATAATACCTGCAAGATTAAATGATTTTGCAAAGGTACCTCCTCCCATACCGAAAGGTTCAGGCATAAAACCTGTAATGTTTTTTGAATTTTCCTGTATTACCTTTATCAAAATATTATCAGGTTCTATCTCATGAGGACGACTGCACTGTTCTATCGTAAAATCGAAAACCCCTTCAACCTTCCTGGAAAGCTCTTTTAATTCTTCAACTATCCCTTCCGCTGTCTGACATGGTAAATATCTTATATCCAGCAGTACTTCACACTTTGCGGGAACAATATTTGCCGCTGCTCCGCCTTTGATGACACCCAGATTAAGACTGGGTTTGCCGAGATATTTATGTTCTGTATAGGATGGTTTATAATGTTTCAGTTCTGTGAGGAAATCATTCATCATAAATACTGCATTTACACCTCTCTCCGGTGTGGAACCATGAGCCTGTTTCCCTGTAGATGTAACTTTTATTACGAGACGCCCCTTTTCTGCTATGTCGATTTTCTGCATATTTTCTCCTATATCCGGGATTATAGCATATTCGGGAGTAAGATATTTGTTTTTGATTAAAAATTCTATACCGGGATCCATTTCACCTTTTTCCCTGAATTCTTCACTCGCTATGGCAGCAACCATAAATGTTCCTGATAGAGGAATATCAAGTTCTTTAAATATTTTCATTGTGACAAGAGAACATGCAAGAGGACCTTTATTGTCAAGTACTCCTCTTCCATATATTTTCCCGTCTTTTACATATGGTTCAAAAGGATCCGTATCCCATCCGTCTCCAGGAGGTACTACATCCATATGAGTGCCTATAAGAAGTGAAGGTTTACCTTTACCGTATGAACCTGTAACATTTGCTCTGCCTTTTACGAGCTCTCTCACTTCATAGGGAATACCCATTTTTTCAAATTCTCTTATAACTATAGAAGAAACTTTGCTTTCTTCGCCGGGGATTGTAAGATAAGGGAAATCTTTCAGACTTTCTTTCCCTGCATTTACTGTTTTCTCCCTTACCATGTCGGTAAGGATGTTAATTGTATATTCCGTTATTTCCTCTCTCTTTGCCTCAAAATAAGCTCTTAACTTTTCTTTCATTAAAATAATACTCCTCTCTTGTAAATCGTAATGCGTAATGGGTAACGCGAGAACCATTCCTGTTAATGGGTTGTCTGGAGATAACCTTTACAGTCTATATCGTGACACGTCACGATTCTATTGTTTTGTAAAAAACGTCATCACTTTATCCCATGTTTTCCCGAAAACTCTTTTTTCTTCTTTATCATTTTTCAACCCTATTTGAAGAATTTCCTGCTTTTCTGATGCCAAATTATTTTCACTTTCTTTTTCTTTATATTCAAAGCGAATATCCTTCTCCTTCCAGAAACTGTCAAATTTTATTGTGTCATGTCCGGTAAGATAATATCTATAATTCAGTTCATTTATGACAGATCTGTGCCATGTTTTTACTACTCCTCTGTGATCACCTGTTATGAATATATTACCATCGGGAGATATTGCCAGCACAGTAATACCTCTGTCAAAAAAATCAAAAGTTTCTCTGGAATTTTTGCATAGATTCCATACTGATATTTCCCTGCCGAATATGAAAAGGAAATTACCATCGGGAGAAAATTTCATATTCATTATTTTATCTTCTGTTGCTATGGTGTTAATACATTTTTCGTCAGAAATATTCCAGAATTTGACCTCTCCATCATTATCGGCAGAAATGAGAAATTTATTATCAGGAGAAAACCTGATACATATGACAGGAGAAGAATGTTTTGAGAAAGTGCCGGTGCATTTTGCTGTTTCTATATCCCATAATTTAATGGTTCTGTCTGTATCTGCAGAGGCAATTTTTTTTTCATCGGAAGAAATGTCTATACAGGACATATGAAAACAGTCTTCTTTGAAGGCTTTAAGGCAGATACCACTCTGTACGTCCCAGAGTTTCATTACCTGATTCTTTCCAGCAGAAAAAAGTTGCGTTCCTCCTTTAATAAAAAATAATCTGTTTATGTTTTTCTGAAGGGAGCGCCATGTCTTTACAAATTTATATTCTCCGCCGCAGAGGTTCCAGAGAGCTATATGTTCCCCTTTCCCACAGAGAGCTATATATTCTCCTTTCCCTGAGAGAGCTATGGAAGAAATTCCTGTTTTCGAAAGCTCCAGTGCCCTGGGCATCCATCGTCTTTCCTGACATATATAATAAAAAATTCTGTCACTTTTTTCACCTATAGTGAGAAATATGTTACCTGATTTTGAAAATTCAATATGTCTTACAGTGCTCTGATGCTGTCCCAGATAGGTTTCCAGGACAGACCAGTTTCTCCCTCTTGGAGAATCTTTATAGAGAAGAGATAAGAAATCTCTGTCACTATATTCTCCTTCCTCTTCAGATAAACTTTTGAATATAGAAGAGGCATATTTCAGGGAAGATTTTATTCTTAAAAGATGAGGCTTAAGTTCTGATGCTTTTTTCAGATATATTTCAGATTTTTCTCTGTCGGGAGAGGGATTAAAAAAAGTAGGGAAGAAATCATTCATACCGGCAAGTAATTCACCGAGATAAAGATTTGCCCTCAGAGAATCGGAGTTTCTGCCGAGTATTTCTAAAAAGGTATCTATAGCAGGGATAAGGCTCTTATCTTTACCTGTCATAACAACTGCCATATCTGTTAAGATTTCATCAATTTTAATTTTCTCATAGAGTTTTTTAAATTCATAAAAACTATCGCTATAGTTTTCATTATAATAAATAGACCAGGCATAATTTCTGTGGTAGTCTGTATTTTCCGGTTCAAGGTTGTGAGCTTTTTTAAAACTTTCCATGGCAGAATAGAAATGCATCCCCCCAGAATAGGCATATCCTGTCATGTTCCATATTTCTGCAGGCAGTTCTGTAACTTTAGATAAATATCTGATGTAATTAATCACTTTTCCCGCATCTTCTTTGTAAAGCATAAAATATACTCCGTAAGGTAGTAAAGAATCTTCTCTTTCTTTATTCATACGAAAACACCGGGAAAAATCAATTACATTGCGGAGTAATTTTATATCTTCTATCTTATCGGAAATCAGAAATCTGGCTCTTGCATCCAGTTCTTCGATTTTAATAAGTTCTCTGTAAAGTGCTTCTGCTTTTTCGTAATTTCTGTTTTTGAAGAATTCATCGGCTGTCTTAAGAGAATTATTTGCTTTTATCCTTTTTTCACAGATTCTTATAGATTCCAGAACATCCGGATTTTCTTCCTGTCCTTTTATAGAAAGAGCATTTGTGAAATTTTCCAGTGCTCTGTCAAGTAAACCCTGTTTCAGGTAATTTTTTCCTGATGCAAGGAAATTTTCAAAATCAGAAAAAACCTTTGTACTTTCTCCTTCCCAGAGCAGTTCATAAATTATTGTTTTTTCCCCTTTAAACTGTGCAGCCATATACCTTCCGTTGCAGGAGATACAGAAACCTCTGATTTCACTTTCTTCGTTTAATTCTATTTCAAATAATTTCTCACCTGTTTTTACATCAACCATACTGAATTTATTGTCAGGAACTGTTATAAACATTATCGAATTACCATCAGGCGAAAAACTGGATTGTTTTATTTCAATTTTATCTTCCAGTTGTAATTCCTTGATACGCCTGCCGCTGTCTGTCTCCCATATTTTTATTTTATTCTTTTTGTTTATTGTGGCCATTTTTTCTCCGTCAGGTGAAAAACTGAGTGTATTTATATTCAGGTATAGTCCCTCAAGAACTGCAATGAAATCCCCTGTAGAACTTGAAAAAATCTTTATGTTACGGGGATAGATAACTACTAAAAAATTTCCATCAGGAGAAGAAAAGATTTTCTGTGCCTTTATTAAGCTGGCTTCCAGAAAAGTACGGACACATCTGCCATGGAGAAGATCCCATATTTTTATTTCTACTTTTGCCGTACGGCCTGTATCTACATTTGCAAGAGATATAAAAGCCTCATTGGATGCAAAACAGATGGAATCTATTGAACCGCAGTGACCTTCAAAGGTTTTCAGTAATTTTTTATCTTCTGTATGCCATACATTTATAGAAGACGGAAAAGAAGCTTTCAGAGATGCAAAAAATTTGCCGTCAGGAGAAAAATCAGTACAATCAAAACAATATTCAGAGCTATAATAACTTCTTATAATAGATTTTTTTTCAATATCATAGACCCTGAAGTTTTTCCCTGAATCAATACCAAGAAGCATTGTCCCATCCTGAGAGAATTCTATTTTTTCATCTCCGATGAGTGCAGGTATAGTCTCTATTTTATTAATTTCATTAATTTTTATTGCATTTCTGTCGGACATATTACGAATCGCAACGCGTAACGCCTTAAGCGTCACCCGAGGTTTGTTATGACTGTTAATTACATAGACAGATTATTCAAGTCCCATCTGTTCTTTCCAGGTGCTTTCAAGGTCATCCAGATTTTTAATCAATTCATCGAGATCCACATCTATTCTGTTACCTCTGTTTAATTCTACACCGATTTTAAGTTTATCTTTTACTCTGGTTTTAAACTCTATTATCCTCATTACCATAGAGGGACATACCTTGATGTCAAAACCCATAACCTGTTCCTCCTTTTTATCGTAACGCGTGACGCGAGGATTGACTGTTTTCTGGTATGCTGAATAATTTCTGCTTATGTATTACATAATTATATCATAAAAAAATAAAGACCTCAAAGAAATTTATTGAAGGGGAAAGAGGTGTTTTATGGAAGTAATAAAGAATAATATATAAAACATTCGGGAGTAAATAATGAATAATTTTTATGTAGAAAAAAATAGCAGAAATGCCAATATTTTTCTTGTAAAATCCATGGACGGAGAAACATATACTGTTACTGTTTCTGATGACCTTTTTGAAAGTCATAAATGTACCTGTAGAAACTATAAAAAAGAAGGGGATTGTGTCCACATACAATCTGTAGTGGAAAAACTAAACAGAGGGGAAAAAATAGAGGAGCAGATAATATATCTTGACGTAGAAACACAGTTCCTTGCAGAAGATGTAGGGGGCTGGGGGAATGTAGAAAAAATGAAGGTAGCTATTGTTGTAATATACAGCAGCAGAGAAGATGAATTTTACCATTACAGAGAAGAAGATATACCGTCTCTTATAGATAAGCTTAAGGAAGCCTCACTGATAGTCGGTTTTAATATTAAAAAATTTGATTACCGTGTCATACAGCCCTATGTGGAAAATTTTTCTCTTCTCTCTCTGCCTACTTTTGATATGCTTGAAGAAATTTATAAAAAACTCGGGCACAGAATAAGTTTGAATGAACTTGCAAAGAGCACTCTGAATATAGAAAAAAGTGCCGACGGACTTCAGTCTGTAGAGTGGTTTAAAAACGGCGATATGGATAAAATAATTGAATACTGTAAAAAAGATGTAATAATTACCAGAGATCTCTTCCTTCATCTCAGAAAATACGGTGCCCTGAAATTTTATGACAGACGAAGTAATAGAATGAAAAGTATAAGTTTATAGTTGAGAGTTTAAAGAAGTCTCAACTATAATTTTTTTTTCCATTTCACTTATTCTTTTCCTTATTTCTTCAATATCTTTTCCGTCTGACATATTCATATAGATTTTCATTTCTTTTATGGCTTTTTCATAATTTTTCTGTTTTTGATGGAGTACTCCCAGATTGAGATGGGCTTCTGCAAGGTTTCCATTTATTTCTATAGCTCTGAAATAACATTCTCTGGCTTTATCAAGCATGTTAAAATCATTATAAACTGCTCCCAGATTTGAGTAGGCTATGGCATAATCCTCTTTTAAATCAATTGCTTCTTTATATTGTTCCATTGCTTCAGATAACATTCTTTTTTTATAATAAATATTTCCCAGATATAAATGAGCTTCCGCATAGTCAGGTTTTTTCTTTATAGCCAGCTTGAACAGTTCTTCTGCTTTATAATGTAATTCTTTATTATCATAATAAATCATACCGAAGTTGAAATAAATCTCTCCTCTGTTAGCTTCTCTTTCAATAGCACTTTCAAAAGCCGCTATGGCCTGTTTGATTTTTCCCATTTTCTTATAGCAAAGACCGAGTTTATAGTAGGTTTCATGAGTATCTCCGCCGGAGCTTAAGGATTTCAGGTAATGTTTTACAGCACCATCAATATCACCTTTATCAAAAAGTATTGAACCAAGATTCAAATGGGCTCTGAAGTGTGACGGCATTATCTTTATTACTTTTCTATATTCGCTTTCTGCGAGGACATGGAGTCTTTTTTTTTCATAGGCAAGACCCAGATAAAAATGGCCTTCACTGTGTGATGATTTTATATGTAAAGCCTTTTGATACTGTCTTATGGCTTCATCAACGGCATCTGTCTCAAGATAATGGTTTCCCATTTTGATGTATTTATCGGGATCGTTTGAATCAAGAGCTATTTCTGCCTCAATCTTTCTTTTTTTATCTTTACTGTCTTCCTCTGCCTCAAAGGTTAAAACTCCTGTTAGTTGGTCTCTTCCGTCTTTCACGAAAGGCACTTCTTTTGGAGAAAATCCCAGGCTCCCGTTGATTATTTCTTCAGGGGAAGCATTTACCAGTCTGTTTATTTCTTCTGCCTCTGCTTTACTTGGTTTCTGTTCTCTGGAAAAATGGGCAAGATTATTTTTTGCCTGAATGAATTCAGGATCTATCATAATTGATTTTTTGAAACTATCCTTTGCCGCCTTGTAGTTGCCCTGTTTATAGTAAATTACACCGAGATTGGAATGGGCTTCCACCAGATCCGGTTTTATGGAAATCGCTCTGTTAAAACAGTTTATTGCTTTTTCATTTTTATTTACCTCTCCGTAAAGAACTCCCAGGTTTGAAAAGGCTACAGCACTGGCAGAATCAAACATCAATGCCTTTTCCAGTTTTCTTATGCCATCTTCGGGCATACCGGCTCTTCCGCAGGCGTAAGCAAAGTTTATATAGGCCTCCATGGAATCAGGTTTTATCTTTATTGCTTTCCTGCATTCCTCTATCATTTTATCATATCTGCCTTTAGTTCCGTATATATGAGAAAGGTTAATATGGGCCTCTGCAAGACGGGGATTAATCTGGAGAGCCCTTCTGAACTGCTCTATAGCTTCATCGATCCTGCCTGTTCTGCTGTAAACAACTCCTAAATTACAGTATGCCACAGACGTAGTTTTATCCAGTTTTATGGCATGTTTTAAATGCTCTGTTGCCTTATCATAGTCTTCGAGCATAAGACAGATATAGCCAAGATTTGAATAGGCTTCTGCTGAAGTGGAATTAAGTTTAACAGCTTTATCAAGTTCTTTTCTGGCATGACTGTAATAGCCTTTTCTGGCATAAAGAACGGCCAGGTTAGAATGACCTTTACTCAGGTCAGGATCCTGACCTATTTCATTCAATTCATTTTCAGTTTCTTCTATTTTTTTCTTTTCTTTAGGTCTGTATAGATAGAGATCTTTGTTCTGTTTTACATAGACAAGGGCCTCTTCCATGTCTGAAGCAGTAGTAAAGCGATTGTTCAGATCAGGTTCAAGGGCTTTCATTACTACCTTTTCCATAGGTATGGATATTCTGGGATTAAAGGTTCTTACAGGGTCAAAATAAAAAGGAATTTCAGGAAATTTGCCTGTAAGAAGATGATGGAGGGTAGCTCCAAGGGCATAAATATCGCTCTGAGGTTTCTGTCTTCCTTCATATTGCTCCGGCGGAGAGTATCCTACAGTTCCTATGGCAGTTTTCCCTGCAGACATACCGTTTTCTATAGTTCTTGCAAGGCCGAAGTCAACCAGTATAGCCTTTTTATCCATATTTCTGATAACAATATTTGATGGTTTTATATCTCTGTAAAGTATGGGAGGGGTATGGTTGTGAAGGTATTTAAGTACGGAACAGAGTTCCAGAGCCCAGTCAATGACTTCCATTTCCGGTAAGCCCGGATTCCCCTGTTTTTTTAATATACATTCCAGATCAAGACCTTCTATATAATCCATGATCATAAAATAATTATCATAATCATTAAAATAATCACTTACTTTTGGAAGATTCGGATGATCCAGACCTGATAATAATGTAGCTTCCCTCTCGAATCTGCTCACAAGGAACTGACCTTCTTCATCGCCGGAACCTAAAAAAAGCTGTTTTATAGCGATAATTTTTTCTTCATCGAGATCATACCCCACGTAGACGGCTCCCATGCCTCCTACTTTAATAAGTTCATTGATTTTATAATGACCATTGATAATTGAACCGGGGGATAATATTCCATGAGGAGTTCCTCTTGTAGCAAGAAGGGTTTCACAGTAACTACAGGTTTCCGTATCAGAAGAATTTTCATTACCGCAGGTGGGACAATAAGTTGGCATTCCTCTGTTCTCCAATTTATTTCAGTGACCGGTGAACAGTAAACAGTGACCGGTTATATTACCCTGTACCCCTGATAATCACGACTCACTTTTCACGACTCACTTTATTTCAAAAAAGTTCTTGGCCTTTTCTATGTCCTGTTTAACCTCCTGAATTATCTTCTGTTTTATATCAGGCGCCAGATTGACAATCTCTTTTGCCTCTTTCTGTACAAGAGAAACCTTTATATTACCGCTGTCACCCATATGCTGAAGATTACAGAAAAAGTCGGACATCTGCACTATGGAAGCCATCTGTAATATATCTTTATCAGAACACTGAGAAAGAATATGATGGAATTTTATTGCCATAGCAACTTTTTCGGGGATCTTCCAGTATAGTGCTACCATATGACCTATATCAGAATGATTTATTCCCAGAATCTGATCCTCTACTTCGTATATGGCAAGTCTTCTGGATTTTACTATGGTCATAACCTTTCTGAATTCTTCTGATATATTCTGATCCAGTATGAGTTTTCCTATGTCATGAAGGAGGCCGACTATATAATATTCTTCAGGTTTGGGCAGGTTCAGTTCTCTTGCCAGAGCCTGTGAGAATGATGCAGTTCCAAGACTGTGGAGCCAAAGACCCTGGGGAGGAATAAGTCCGCCCTTTCCCTTGCTGAAGAGTTCGAAGGCTATTGTGCTTATAAGAATACTTTTTAGATTATCATGGCCAAGAATAGTTATTGCCTGTGGTACTGTAGTAACCTGTTTGGTGAAACCATAATAAGCTGAATTGACTATCTTTAAAAGCTTACCGGTAAGGACCATGTCAAGTTCAAATACTTTACTTAATACTGCTGCAGACGGCTCAGCTTCGTTTAAAAGCTCAAGGGCCTTTGCTGCTACATGGGGCATAGAAGCCACTTCTTCAAGTGAATCCTTAACTCTTTCAAGTATACTCCTGTTATCCATTTTTCACCTTGATATTTTTTATAGTTTTTAAACTATACTTTTGCACTTTTTCATAATTTTCTTGTTCTTACTGGCTTTATAGTTAAACAGTTTTGGAGTTCCTGGTTTTGGGTTTAATCTTCCTAACCCAAAACCTGGCACCTGAAAATTAAATAGATTGTTTACAGTTTTTAAACTCTGCAAAAATATAGTAATTTAATTAAACAGAAAATTTTATTTTTGAGTTTAAGTCTGCCGGGTTAAGAAAAGCCGGAACGTGACACCAGGGACCTGATTTAAAGGTTACTGTAGTTGACTGCGAGAGCAGAAACCCTGAGTAGAACCACATTTCCGGGAAACCCCTTTTAAACTATAAAATTTAACTTATATATAAAATTATGTTATAATTAATTACTGACCTGAGTATAAACATATAAAGGTTTTCCTCCCGTCACGCGTTACGGGTCACGAGAGCATGTATGTATTGTTTATGCTCACCTCAGTAAATTAAGATTTTATCAGGTTAATTATAACACAGGTAATTTTTAAAGGCAATCAATAAGAAGGGTTTTATGATGAGATTACACATTATTTTACTTACATTATTAATAATTTTTACAATAAGATTCGATAATATGTCACTGGCCGGTAATAAAATAATGGATGTGTCAGGTTCGTGGCAGATAAATTTAGACCTCCAGGTTCAGGAGAATGGCCTTATGTCAGAAATTTCCAGGCTTGAATCCCTTCCTTTCGATCTGAGAATTGAGCAAAATGACACAATGATAGATGTTCTTCCTGAATATTATCTGAAAGGCGGATTCAGGGGGAAAGGGTATGTAGAAGGGAACCTTATTTATTTTACAGGCTCCTCTTTTGAAGAAACTCTTTTTACAGAAAGAAAAGTCAGCATGAAAATCTTTAATCTTATTCTGGAATGTTCGGGATTTATTTCTCCGGAGGAAGATTATATAACAGGACAGGTCAGGGGAACTATTATTGTGGCAAAAAGCAATAGACACGTCCCATGCAGTATAAAAGACGGAACTTTTACTATGGTGAAAGCCGGTCGAAAGTGAGCAGTGAGTAGTGAAAAGTGAAATTGCACGTTATGTGTTATGCGCCACGATTACAACGCGCCACAGATTACTCATTAAGACTTTTAACTCATGACCCGGTGCCTGTTACTTTTTTTATTGCTGCTATCAGCTTTGCCGGTTCAACCGGTTTGAGTATATAGTCTTTTGCTCCTGAAGAAAGAACTTCCATCACTATTTCTTTATAATTCATGGCGGTACAGGCGATTATTCTGGCGTTTTGATCTATTTTTATTATCTCCCTTATGGCTGTTATTCCACCTGTTTTTAATACTTCTTTTTTTACAGCTTCTATTTTCCCCGGCAATCCTATGTCCATAATGACAAGATCAGGATGGAGACTTTTGTATTTATTTACAGCATCTGCTATATCTTCCGCTTCTCCTGCAACTTCATATCCTTCTTTAAGAAGCATTTTTTTTAAAATTAATCTGCTTACAGCCATATCATCTACTATTAAAATTCTGAGCATGTTTAATACCCCTCTTCTGCTTACAGTTCAATGTAAAATACTCTAAATCACGTTTTTATCGAGTTCTTTATCTTCAAAAGAAAAATAGTCTTTCATCTTTCCTTTAAGACGCAGTACTGCTCTTGTATGAAGCTGTGATATGCGAGATTCCGAAAGATTAAGGACTTTTGCTATTTCCTTTAACGTAAGTTCTTCATAATAGTAAAGTGTTATAACCAGTTTTTCTTTTCCGGGAAGTTCATCAATTGCACGGCCCATAGTTTTAATAAATTCCTTCCTGTCAAAAACACCTTCAGGAGAAAGTTCTGTCCCCTGATAAACATCTTTAAAGGTTTTGCCTTCTTCAGTGTTTGAAAGCCATGCATCAAGGGATAAAACTGCAGTACTGCCCAGATTACTTATTAATTTGTCCAGCTCTTCTATATTTATATTCAAATGTCCTGCTACTTCATCCATCGTAGGAGGCCTGCCGAGCAATCCTTCAAGCTGTGCAAGAGTATCTTTGAGTTCTCTGGATTTTCTACGGAGAGACCTTGGAGCCCAGTCAAAAGAACGGAGCGCATCCAGTATGGCACCTCTTATACGAAAACTGGCATAAGCCCTGAAATCTGTTTCTCTGGAAATGTCATAAGTTTCTATTGATTGAATTAATCCGAGTATTCCATCATTAATTATATCTTCTATCAGTATATAGCCTGGAAGATTAATAGCCATTCTGTGGGCAATATATTTTACAAGGGGAATATGTTCTAAAATCAAAGCCTCTTTTGCTTCATGGCATCCTTTTTCCTTAAAGTCCTTCCAGTGTTTCTCTGATGACATTACAAAGAATCCTTTCTTTTCTTCCCGTTACTATGATTTTTTTTCTATAATATTTTTTATTCTCTCTATAAGGTCCATAGGCTTAAAAGGTTTGCACATATAACTCTCTGCTCCCAGGGTAAAGCCTTTTTCTACATCCTTACTATCGGCACTGACTGTGAGAAACATTATCGGTATATTTGCCATTTCAGGATTTTCTTTTATTTTATCACAAACTTCCCATCCTGTCATTTCGGGCATAACTACGTCAAGAATTATTAAATCAGGGTTACCTGTTTTTCTTATTGTTTCTATAGTTTTTGGCGCTTCCTGAAGGGTTGTCACATCATAACCACTGTCCTTTAATATCACTTCAAGTAAACTGCAGAGCTGTGGTTCGTCATCTACTATAAGAATTTTTTCTTTCACAAACAATACCTCCTGATTGTGAAGGGTATATGTTAATTACCCTTCACGCTTCACGCATTAATTATAACATTTTTCTGTCCTTCTTCGATAGATACCATACTTCTGGCTTCAACCCTCACTTCCGGTATGACTTCTGAAAAGGATATTACTGCCACATTCGGGAGGACTCTTTCTATGAGCCTTTTTAAATGAACCCTGGCGCCTGAAGTGCACAGAATTATGGGCTGTATGCCTTCCTGTGATATTTTTTCTATCTCTTTAAGAAGAGAATTATAAAACTTCTGGAGCCACCTGGGATCTACCACAGAATAGGGATCTGCCTGTGATTTGCTGGCAAGATCCTGAATGGTTCTTTCTATCTGAGGATCGACAGTGAGTACAGTTAAAGCACCGTCTCTCTGATGTTGCTGACATATGACCCTCGATAATGCCTGTCTTGCATATTCTGTTAACATATCTGTATTTTTATTGGCTGCTGCTCTATCTGCTATTGTTTCAAGAATTAAGAGCAAATTCCTGATTGGTACTCTTTCTCTTAGCAGATTCTGCAAGATTTTCTGAACCTCTCCTATATTCATGACTTCAGGTATAATTTCATCTACCACTACAGGATTATTTTTCTTAATATTGTCTACAAGTATTTTTGTCTGTTCCCTTGTAAGTATGTCAGGAGCATGGGATTTTATGGTTTCCGTCAGATGAGTCACAATAACAGAGGTAGGATCTATTACCGTATAACCCTTTGCCTCAGCTTCAATTTGCTGGGCTTTTGTAATCCATGTCGCAGGAAGTCCGAAACTTGGTTCTTTGGTTTTGATACCGTCTACCGGTTCGTCTACAGCACCCGGATTTAAGGCCATAAGACGGCCCACCATTACTTCTCCTGAGGCAATCTCTATGTCATATATTTTTATAGAATAGCCGCTGGGCTTTAATCTTATATTATCTCTTATTCTTATGAGAGGTATTATAATACCGAGATCCAGAGCACACTGACGGCGAAGAGTGCTTACCCTTTCCAGTAAATCTCCTCCCTGCTCTTTATCTACAAGAGGTATAAGTCCATAGCCGAACTCCAGTTCTATTGGATCAATATCAAGGAGTGCCATAACTTCTTCTTCTTTGGAAGGCGGAGGAGGGCCTTCTTCTTCTACCCTGGGTACAAGTGCTGCAACCTTTTTCTTCCTGTCAATATTATAAGCCAGAAATCCTGCCGCAAGTCCCATTGTTAAAAATGGCAGTTTGGGCAGTCCCGGTATAAGAACAAAGAAGAGAAGAAGTCCTGATACTATATAAATAGCTTTGGGGTATGCAAGTAGTTTGGTGCCTATCTCTTCTCCCAGGTTGCCTTCCGATGCCACTCTTGTTACAACAACACCTGTAGCCGTAGAAATTAACAGAGCAGGTAACTGTGATACTATACCTTCACCTACCGTGAGGAGTACATATATGCCGAGAGCTTTGTCCAGGGGCATTTTTAATTGAAGAACACCTATAATATAACCTGCAACGATATTTACGCAGATTATTATGATGGCAGCAATGGCATCACCTTTTACAAACTTGGACGCTCCGTCCATAGCACCATAAAAATCTGCCTCTCTCTGAAGTTTTTGTCTCCTCTCTACTGCCTGTTGTTCCGTAATAATACCTGCTCCCAGGTCTGCATCGATACTCATCTGTTTACCGGGCATTGCGTCAAGGGTAAATCTTGCAGCCACTTCGGCAACTCTCTGAGAACCGCTTATAATAACAACATTTTGAACTACTACAATAATTATAAAAATTACTATACCTACAACATAATTACCTCCTACAACAAAATTGCCGAAAGACTCAATTAATTTTCCTGCATAGGCATGAAGAAGTATATGTCTTGTAGCACTTATGTTAAGAGCAAGACGAAAAAGGGTTGTAAATAACAAAAGTGACGGAAATATTGATAATTCAAGAGGTTCTCTGATATACATGCCTACAAGCAATATCGTAAGAGCAAGTGCTATATTTAATGCAATGAGGAGGTCCAGAATCACAACCGGGATAGGTATAATCATTATTACTACAATGGATATAACTATTATGGCAAATAATATATCATTAAATCCTTTTTTCATTTCACTCCTCCTCCTGATTTGTCGGCATATTTACCGGTAGAAGATATATGGACTATAATCTTTGCCACTGCCATATATAACTCTGCAGGTATGAAATCATTAACCTCTACTTCATAAAGAGATCTGGCGAGAGGTTTATTTTCTACTACAGGAATTTTATGTTTCTTTGCAATTTCCTTTATTTTCTGTGCTATAAGATCGGCACCTTTTGCCACAACTACAGGTGCGTCCATAATATCATATTCATATCTTATGGCTACAGCCAGATGATCCGGGTTTGTCACTACAACCGATGCAGTGGGAACCTGTTTTAGCGATAATTTTTTATATAACTGCATCCTTCTTTTTCTGATAGCACTTTTTATTTCCGGGTTTTCAGATTTTTTTGCTTCTTCCTTTACCTCTGTTCTGCTCATCATAAGACTCTTCCAGTATTGATATCTTCTGTAAACATAATCCAGTATGGATATAAAGAGGTACACAGGTATTATTTTCATGGCAATTTTGTAAACAAGATGACCTAACGTAGTGATATACATAAGAGGTGAAGTAATCTCCATGGTAAGGATAGATGGTATATTTTCTTTTAAAAATTTGTAACCTATAAACCCTACTATAATCATCTTTAAAATTGATTTCAATAATTCTACTAATTTATCCAGTGAAAATAATCGTCTAAATCCATTTACAGGGTTTAGTCCATCCAGTTTTGGCTTCAGGGGATGGAAAGTAAACATAAATTCTCCTACCTGGGCATAACTTACAATCAGGTTTAAAACTATTGTAAGACATAACAGAGGAAGAGTTATACTGAAAAAAGCTACCGAGAAATCTATTGATAATTTATAGATACCTGCCTGTGTAAAGTCAGGGTGACTCATGTTTTTGAAGATATTCTCCATAAATATTGTGAATACCTTCAGCATCCACGGTGAGAGAAATTTAAGACAGATGAAAGCAAAAAAAAGTCCGCATGCCATAGAAAGTTCAGGACTTCTGGCAATATTTCCTTCCTGCCTGGCTCTGGCAAGCTTCTGGCCACTTGGAGGAAGATTCCTCTCTTCTCCTTCATCTGCCATTGATAGTCACCACCTTTTATCAGTTACAAAATACTGGTTATAATCAAGTATTCACTGTTCACTGCTTACTGAATAGATTTAGCCATAAATAGAAATTGTTCCAGCATTTTTTCCACCAGAGATGAAACCATAGTAGGAAAAAATGGGAGAGTCAATACAATACATATTATTCCTGCAGCCATTTTCAATGGAATCTCTATCATAAAGACATTCATCTGAGGTATCATTTTCGCCATTATAGCCATACAGATTTCTATGAGAAACAGCACACCTATTATGGGGCCTGCCATTTCAAGGGTAATAATAAAAATTTGACCTGTCATAACTATTATATTCTCTGCAAAGTTTCCTGATATTACTACAGTGCCATCCAGGGGCAGAAGAGAGAACGTTTGCATAATTGCTTTTAAAATCAGAAGATGGCCCTGGGTACATAGCAAAATTACTATTGTAGTAAGGCTGTAAAAAAGTTCTACTACTGAAGACTGGGCTCCAAAAGCAGGATCCAGAACTTTACCGAAGGCAAAACCGATTTGAATATCCAGAATTGCAGAAGCAGTTCTGATGCCTTCTATAAATAATTTACTGATGAATCCAAGAAATAATCCGAGAAATATTTGCTTTATTACAAGAAAAATAAAATCTGCCATTGTTTCCGGTAAAAGAGAAACAGGGGATACAAAAGGCATTACAATCAGAGAAATAAAACAGGAAAGACCTATTTTTATTTTTGCGCCGATACTTGTATTGGACCAGAAAGGTGCAACCAGTATGAAACTGCTTATACGGATCATTATTAAGAGAAAGTGTATTGTTTTATCGTATGGTATTTCAAACATATCGTGATGTGTAATGTGTGATGGGTGATTTATTATTACCCTTCACTCTTCACTCTTCACCTCCTGTTTTATAAATGATCCGTCACTTTTCACTTTATATAAAGTGGTATATTATAAAGTATTTGATGGGTAAAAGTAAGTATTTTCTGTAACATCCAGGGACCGAGGATAATTATGGCTATAGCGGAAGCAAGGATTCTGGGGGCGAAATTTAATGTGGCTTCATTGAGCTGTGTTACTGCCTGAAAAACAGTAACAATCATACCTACTGTAAGACCTACAAGCACTATAGGTGCTACAATAAGAAAAGCTG
The DNA here is from genome assembly GCA_040217665.1 of Vulcanimicrobiota bacterium. GTDB lineage: Bacteria > Vulcanimicrobiota > SpSt-956 > SpSt-956 > JAKJGF01 > CALARM01. The sequence continues at coordinate 15,754 of JBEHWP010000005.1, read as the reverse complement.
TGGCAAAAAATTCCTTCCCCAGTCCTATAACAAAAGCTGTATCCATAATCAAAACCTCTCTCAATTAAAACTGAGTACGATGGCTCTCACTATAAGGTTCCATCCGTCTACCATAATAAACAGCATAAGTTTCAGAGGCAGAGATATCATCATGGGCGGAACCATCATCATGCCCATACCCATAAGTGTAGTTGCTACAACTACATCTATTAATAAAAAAGGTATATATATTAAGAAACCTATCTGAAAAGCAGTCCTGAGTTCACTTATAATAAAAGACGGTATCAGTACATCTGTCGGTATATCACTGAGCCTGGCAGGTCTCGGAAGACGGGCTGCTTCTATAAAAACAGCAAGGTCTTCTTCTCTTGTCTGTTTGAACATAAATTCCCTCAAAGGCTCACTTCCTTTTGATAGAGCAACCTGAAAGGATATTTTTTTATCCATATATGGTTTGACTGCCACATCATTTACTTTTTTAAATACAGGGCCCATTATAAAAAGAGTGAGAAATAATGCGAGCCCTATGATTAGCTGATTGGACGGAGTCTGCTGTGTTCCGAGAGCATTACGGGTAAAGGACAGGACTACAACGGTTCTGGTAAAAGATGTTAACATAATGAGTATTGTCGGTGCCAGCGAGATAACTGTCATGAAGATCAGTATCTGTAAACTGAGTGATACATCTTCCGGTCTGTCAGATTTTTCTATACCTATTTTTATACTCGGAAGAGGGACTGAAGCAGAAAAAGAATTATCTACAGTGGAAAAAACAAATAACAGCAGAAATATGACTATGGTGAAGTGTGAAATTTTGTTCTTTCTGAAATATGTCAAAAATTTCATTTTTTATCCCCCTTTTTAAATCCGAGTTTACTTAAAAAGTCTTTAAATGAAGGTTCTATAGAACCGGTTTCTGTATCAGTTAATTCTTCTTCCATTTTCTCTCTTTCCTGCACGAGGGTTATATGATTGGCATTGGCTGCTATGAGCAGTGTTTTTTCTCCTGATTCAACAAGATAAAGAGAAAGGTTTGGACCGGCATGTAAAATATTTAACAGTTTTAACCCTTTCCTATTGACTATAAGTCCTTTCCTGACAAAAATAAATTTCAAAAAAAATACAATAATGTAGAAAATGACGAATACTATTAAAAGGGAAAATATTACTCTGACGATGGAAAGTGACGAACTGGGTGGGGGAGTGTAAGAATCTGCAAAGGCGACAGAAGAGAGACCGGAAAAAAAGAATAAGAAAAAAAATTTATTAATCTGTATATTCTCCATATATAAAACCTTCTTTTTTACACATTATCAGTCGTATGTCTGATTTTTCTTCACCTGTCAATCTCTAATTACCGCTCCAGATAAGTTCGTAACCATTTTATCAGTTTCTGCCTGACAGGCTCTTACGAAGAAAAATCATTTGCCTTATATAATTTGTTTTCCAGATAATAAATTAACACTTATTTAATTTTTAATTCTAAATAAAAAACTAATTTTTCTTCTCCAGAGCCTGGCAGGCAGAAGCTTTTTCGTATACTTTTTTATCTGTTGCAGTACTAAGTTCTTCCTTTTTTCTGTATCTCTTCAAGTGTTTCTGTAACCCTTACACCGAATTTTTCATCTATAACAACTACTTCTCCTCTGGCAACCAGTTTATTATTTACCATAAGATCTATAGGTTCACCGGCAAGTCTGTCCAGTTCGAAAACAGAACCGCTTCCCATATCCAGAACATCTTTCAGATATAGTACGGCCCTTCCCAGTACTGCTGTGAGTTTCATAGGTACATCAAGGAATAAGTCAATAGAATTGGAAGGACCTCTGTCTCTTGAAGGTACTAACTGGGAAAATCTGGCAGGTTTTACAACCATTTCCTGCTCTGTTTTACCCGGCATCTGATATGGTATTTCTGCCTGATAAGATTTCTGCTGCGTTACAGCAGGTTCTTCAAAGTCGTAGGCCGGTATGGATGTAACCGGTTTTGAAGTAACTTTTTCTTCCTTTAATGGAGGCACTTCTAATGGAGGCACTTCGGAAATAAATCTTTCCGCCTGTGGTAAAGGAACCGGTTCAGGAGCAGATTCGGCACCTTTACCTGAAAGATAATTAATCCAGTTTTTGGGTATCTGATACAGGAAATAACTGTCTATCAAACTTCCGACTGAGAGGCTGAAATAAAGTTCTATTGACTCCTCTTTTGGCTCAGGCAAATTCCCCGGCATAGTTATTACTGAAATTTCGGGAAAGGAGAAGTTTATCTTTTTATTTATTTTACCTGATATGGTAGTAATTGTAGAACTCACTACCTGACTTGCTATTTCACTGAATACACTCTGATGGAGATCATCTAAATCTACAACGGAAACATCTATTTTTTCTCCCATTGCCAGCTGTGTAAAGGGAATGGCATCTTTTAATTTAAATAACATTCTGTCATAGCCGGAAAAACCTTCTATATAATCTGTTTTTATGGATAAACATTGTTCTGTAAAGGCATCATCTATTTTTAAATTTAAGTCTTTAGTGGTAATACTTATAGGCTCTTCAGAGAGTGAAGAAAGGACTATTTCCAGTGATTGCACGAAAGCTTCATCCAGAATAGATATTATTTCTTTCTCTGAAGAGATGAGTTCCGATCTGTTCAATCTTTTTCCTCCTTATATTCGTGACGCGTGACGCGTAACGCGTAACGCGTTGCATCACCACCCACTACTCGCTGATTGAAACCTTCCCGTTAACTGCTGATTTGTTAATCATAATGGTAATATCTACTCTTCTGTTAATAGACCTGTTATATTCGGAATTATTGGGTACTTTCGGCCTGTATTCTCCGTAACCGGCAGCAGAAATCCTCCAGGGATCTATATGCCCTTTTTCTATAAGATATCTTGCCACATTTGTTGCTCTGGCAGTAGATAGCTCCCAGTTTGAAGGATAGTTTCCCGATTGTATCGGTAAATTACATGTATATCCTTCCACTCTTATGTTTGCCTTTTCAGGTAAATCTTTACAGAGACCGGAAATAGTATTGAGCACCTGAGCAGTGTCACCTTTAATGTCGGCACTGCCTCTCGCGAAAAAACCTTTCCCTGTATTAAGGCTGATAGTAAGTTCATTTTCATTTACTTCTATATTTATAGCCTTGCCGAGTTTTTCCTTCTTCAACTGACTTGAAAGAAGGTTTCCCAGATCATTCAGAAGAGGATTTATGTCTTCTCTTTTTTCCTCTTCATACATTTTATCAGCAATTTCATCCTGCATTATTATTTCTGTAATGCCTGTATATTTTCCTTCTGGTGCTCCTCCCGGAATAATACCTGGTTCAGTAGTAAAATTTCTCTGAAGGGCAAATGATATGGGGTTAAGCTTTGACGCCTTTACCTCTGCAATTGCATACATAACAACAAAAAAAACCATTAGAAGTGTTATCATATCAGCATAAGTTATAAGCCATCTCTCTTCGTTTTCTTCTTCTGTATGTCTCTTATTACGCTTCAAAATACACTCTCCTATCAAAATAAATTATTCTCCTTTCTCATGATAACATCTTCCACGTTACTTTTATACCGGTCTTTATGTCTATTTCGCGCTGAAAAGAGACTTAGAGATTATACTCAGGTCATAGTCCTTTCGGACTCAGTAATTCTTTTTTGCCATTATGCGGGCTCTGTCTTCTTCATTTAAATAGGTACACAATTTTTCCATAACTATAAGAGATGAATCCCCTGAACCTATAGAGAGAACTCCTGCCAGGATCATCTCTTTAATCAGTATTGCTTCTTCTCTTCTTGCCTTGAGTTTTGCAGCAAGAGGCAAAAATATGAGATTGGCAAAGGATACGCCGTAGAAGGTTGCAATAAAGGCAGTAGCTATACCTGCTGCTATCTTGTCAGGTTCTCCCAGGTTACCCATTACATGAATAAGGCCCATAACTGTACCAATAATACCAAGGGTAGGTGAAAATCCACCCATAGCTCTAAGAAATTTTTCATAAATTTTTTCCTGTTCTTCCCATATAACCAGTTCTGATTCCATAATAGTTCTCACATCATCTATACTGTTTCCGTCTATAAGCAGTTGCAGACTTTTTTTGAAAAATGGATCCTTCTGTATTTTTAGCTCCGGTTCCAGTATTAACAGCCCGCTGTGGCGGGCTTTTCTGGCATATCCTGTTATTACGGGAATAATATCTACTGCCTTCTGTTTCCCCGGAGAAAAACATCTCCTCAGAGCGTCAGGAAATCCTTTTAATTGTTCCATTGTAAATCCTGTACAGGCAGCAGCAAATGTTCCTACACCTACTATACAGAAGGCAGACAATTTTAACAGAGAATCAAATCTCAGACCTTCTAATTTTGCTCCTACCAGTATGGCCATCCATCCTAATAATAAACCTGTTACAGTTAAAAGATCCATCTTTTACCTCTTCTTTTGAAGGTATTCGTGACGCGTGACGCGTAATCATACCCTTTTATCATATTATAAAATATTTATGCTCACATAAGTCAATAATCTTTACGATTTTTCTACCGGTGAAGTTATTCTGCGGCGAAATATTATTACCTTTTCTATAATATCTGCCGGCTTTTCTTTCACTACATATTTATAGCCGTTTGTCAGAGTTATTACAGTATCAGGCGTTTCCTCTATACATTGTATCAGATCGGAATTCACCACTACAGACATATTATTGAGTCTCGTAAGTTCTATCATATAGTTTTATTTCCCTTCATTAAGCTCATAACACTATATATTTACATGTTATTCTGTAAGTTGCTCGCTCTCCTCCCACGCGTCACGCGTCACGCGTTACGCGTTACGAACCTGTTATCTTATCAAATTATTGACTTCTGCAAGCATATCACTTGCAGTGGTTATAACCTTTGAATTTGCCTGGAAAGCTCTCTGTGTAACAATCATCTTTGTAAATTCATCGGATAGTTCCACATTGGAATCTTCAAGATATTCGGCTGTAATGCTGCCTCTCTGCCCTGACAGGGGCACATCTATCTGGTTAAGTCCTGAATTGGGAGTCTGGATAAAGAGATTACTGCCTGTCCTGAGAAGTCCTTCCGGATTACTGAACGTAGCAAGGGCGACCTGGCCTATTTCTCTGAACTGTCCGTTTGTGGCAGAAGCAATAATAACACCGTCGTTGCCTATGGTAAAGCCATTTACCGTTCCCAGTGAATATCCGTCCTGATCGCTTGCAGCAAGAGTGTTTTCACCTCTTAACTGGGTTGTATCTTCAAAAGTGGGATTAATGGAAAGATCGTCTGCACCGTTGGGAGGAGCAATCGTATAGGTAATGGGATTTATAGTACTGTTTGCCACGTCAAACTGCCCGTCTACATCATAGGCAAGTGTTCCTGTTCCTGTGGCGGCATTACCGTCTATCTGGGCAGTATAATCCCATGTAGAGGGAGGCCCCATAGACATTTTGGTAAAGGTCATAGTTAGCGTATGGGGATTACCGAGTGAATCGTAGATCTGACTGGTAGTATTGTACGTAGTTGCTACGGCGCTGTTGCCGTCAAGGTTTCCGTTATAGAGTATATTCCTTGTAGGGCCTGCAAAACTGTCAACACCTATAGGTATGTTTATCGGTACAAGCTGTGTCGTATCTATAACCAGTTCACCTGTAACAGGGTCGGGTATGACACCATATCCCATTACTTTGTGACCGAAAGCATCTACCAGATTATTCTGCGAATCGAGAGTGAAGGAACCGTCTCTTGTATAAAGATAGTCCGTGCTTCCAGCTTCCAGACTCTTAAGAACAAAAAAACCGTTTCCTTCAATAGCCATATCAGTAGACCTTCCTGTAGAAGTGAGATTACCCTGTTTGAAATTCTGATCTACAGAACCCAGTCTTGTGCCGAGTCCTACCTGAAGGGGGTTTGAACTCCTTGTGGCACTTCTCAGGGTTGTGGCAAATACCTCTTTATAGGTTATTCTTGAACCTTTATATCCCGTAGTTCCTACATTCGCAATATTATTACCTATAACATCAAGGCCGTTACTGAAATTCCTGAGACCTGTAACACCTGTCATAAGAGCTCTTAAACTCATAATTTATTCCTCCTTTTTCAAAATTTCCTGAATCTGGTCAGGAGCATATTCATTTCCATTTACTACGATTTTAGGAGAACCGTCCTGCATGACTACTTTTTCTACTGTCCCTGTAATTTCCTTGCCTGAATCGTCTTTTATTACTACTGATTTATCTATAAAACTGGCGGCCTGATTGACCATCTGAAAGCTCATAAGTTTTTCAAAGGATGAATTCAGATTATTCATCTGTTCAAGTGAACTGAACTGTGCAAGCTGGGCGATGAATTCCGTATTATCTGTAGGACTGAGAGGATCTTGATTCTGTAACTGTTTTATCAAAAGTTCCAGAAACTGATCTTTCCCAAGTTCATTTTTTGTGATGTTCTTTTTAGTGGCTTCTGTCCCTGATGTAGTCTCTGTGCCTGTAACACCGGTTACTGCATTTACCTGTGACATATTCATTCCTCCTTTCAAACGAAATAATCCATCTGGCTTGTAGTGATTTTATTATTTAACTGAAGAGAATAATCTTCCTTATCGTTTTTTATAGAATCTCCATATCTTTTCCCATTGAAATCAGGCATATATTGCTGAAATCCTGATGAAGATCTGTCTTCTGTAGCAACAGAAAAATTTCCCAGTTTCAGTCCCTGTTCTGAAAGTGATTGTTTCAATTGATTTAATTGTTCTGATAAAAGGTCTCCTGCCTGTTTGTTCTGCGTGATAAATCTGGCAGATACCTCTCCCGTGGCAGCCAGGTTGACTTCTACCCGCATTTTCCCGAGACTTTCAGGCTCAAGTGTAATAGTTGCCATAGAGTTTTTATCTTTACTGTGCCAGTCAATTCTCTTTACTATCTGTGAAGGCAGATCAACAGATGTAATATCATTTTTCATTTCACTGACCTTTGTATGTTCATGATGCAGTCTGTTATAAGTTATATTTTCAAGAGTCTTTTGTTGAAGGAGGAAAAGATCCTTTTCTTCTTTCCCTGATGTATCGGTATGAGTATATTCTGTTTCTTTCCCTGAATTTTTATGAACTTTTACCGCCTGTTCAAGAGAAGATACGACAGAATTTGCTTCTGATATAATATCTGATACATTCTTTTTTTTGTCAGAAGAAGAATCTGTTTTTCTGTCAAACAAATTTAACAGATCCTGTACTTTTGCCAGAAAGGGCGATTTTTCTATAATACCCTGGAGGTCTTTATAGTCTGATTTCTTTATAATATCTTTCAGAGTATCACCGGCTTCTAAAAGCTGTGAAAGCAATTCTTTGATAGATGAAACTGTGTCAGGCAATTCTTCTGATGTACCTGCTGAATTTATTAAATCTTTAAGGGATTGAGATATTTTTTCCAGAAGTTCTTTTAAACCTCTATCTGTAATAATATTATCTTTAAGAACGGTTTCCGAAATGATATGTGTCTCATCAGAAGACTCCTGTATGGCTGCTACAGGCATTTCCCCTTCGAATGAAGATATAGAATCATCTTTACTGAATTTTGATATGATACCGGCCAGTTCTTTACCGATAGAACTTTTCGGCTGAAGTCCTGTCAGCATATGAGCCAGTGCTTTATTTTCAGAACCATTGTTCTGAAATTCCGACAGAATATGAGCCAGTGCTTTATTTTCAGAACCATTGTTCTGAAATTCTGTCACGATACCGGTCAGCTCTTTATCTGTAGAACTTTGAAGCTGTGACAGCATATAAGTCAATTCCTTATTCATAGAACTATTCGTCTGAAGTTCTGTCATTATATCCTGTCCATCCTTATTTGTATAACTATTCGTCGAAAGTTCTGCCAGAATATCAGTCAGTTCTTTATTAAATGATATGGAAGTACCTGAAATTTCATCTACTGCCATTTCACCTGATGTTGCTTCTCCCGTATTGCAGTCATTCTTAATATAATTTTTCAGATTATCAAGAAATCCTAACTGTGCGGCAAAGTAGAAAAATGGATCTGACAGAAGATCTTTCATATTTTTTTCATCATCTGTAAGAGTATTTGCGGAAAATTCTTCCTTTAAAGACATACTTCCTTTCTCATTTAGTTTTTCTGCAAAGATATTACGAAAAGATATGTTTCCGTCACTCTGGACGGTTTTTTCATTACATGTATTTCCTTTACCTGTACCATTTAGCATCTGTACCAGACAGGCATTTATATTCATATTGCACCTCCTTGACCAGTTATATTATATAGATACAAATTACTGGTTACTGCTTACTGTTAACTGTTTTCTTTTTTTTCTGCCTGTTTTTTCTCCAGTATTTTAATACTTATTACTCCTGCTCTTTCAGGCTCGAAAGCTGTAAGGATTTCAGCTACTACTTTAGGTTTCATGGCGGAAAAGATATTTATTATTATATCGTCGTCAAATTTAGCCAGTATAAGAGCAGCCTGTTTCGGTTCCATTGACGTATATATCTGTGCCAGTTCTTCATACCCTTCGGGAGAATATTCTTTTTTCCCTGTTGCAGGATAAGATATCTTATTTTTATCCTGTGTATTTCCTGCGAAAACATCAAGATATCTGTCATCATGGGGTTTAATTTTATCTTTTATTTCGTAGTTACTGTCTTCCAGTTTATATTTTTGAAGGTCTCCTTTTTCTTCAGTTATGAGAGTGTTTACCATATATTGCCTGTCCAGTCCCAGTGTGGTTGAAACATATGGTATATCCGATATATAATAAGATACCTTTGAACCTATCTGAAAGGTATTTGTTTTATACAGCCAGATAAAAGCTCCCGTTATACCCAGTAATATGATGATTAATACAGGTACTAATTTCAAATCAGTTTCCTCCCACACTGCCAAACATGCCGATAAGGGAAGATATTGTATCGGAATATCTGGGTTTTTCTTCAACCTTCTGTTTCAAAAAATTCATTATAGGGTCATTCATTTTAATGGCATAATCAATTTTGGGATTTGAACCGGCTTTATATGCCCCTATTTCAATGAGATCCTTTGCTTCATTATAGGTAGAAATAGTATTCCTGAGTTTCCCCGCACAGGTAAGATGTTTTTCAGACACTACTGCCGGCATGACACGGCTTACACTCTGGAGAACATCTATGGCAGGATAGTGGTTTTGATGGGCCATTTTACGGGATAATACTATATGACCGTCCAGTATTGATCTTACAGCATCTGCTATAGGTTCATTCATGTCGTCTCCATCTACAAGAACTGTATATATGGCAGTTATTGTACCTGTAGAAGATGTTCCCGCTCTTTCGAGTAATTTCGGAAGAAGAGCAAAGACAGAAGGTGTATAGCCTCTTGTTGTCGGAGGTTCTCCTGCTGCAAGTCCGACCTCTCTCTGTGACATGGCAAATCTTGTAACAGAGTCCATGAGCAACATGACATTTAATCCCTGATCCCTGAAATATTCCGCAATGGTTGTACCTACAAGGGCACCTTTCATTCTGACAAGAGGTGATTGATCAGATGTTGCAACTACTACGACAGAACGTTTTATACCTTCTTCTCCGAGATCTTTTTCGATGAATTCTTTAAGTTCTCTTCCTCTTTCTCCTATAAGAGCAATAACGTTAACATCTGCTTCACTGTTACGGGCTATCATACCGAGAAGTGTACTTTTCCCGACGCCGCTCCCTGCAAAAAGGCCTATTCTCTGTCCTTTACCGCAGGTTATTTCACTGTCTATGGCTTTAATTCCGAGAGCTATAGGATGGACGATTCTATCCCTCTCCATAGGATTGGGCGGTGAATTGTATATAGGGACTTCTCTGTGATATTTTTTTATCTCTCCTTTACCATCTATAGGATTTCCGAGACCATCCAGAACTCTTCCCAGTAATTCGTTTCCCACACGGATTTTAAGAGGGCCGCTGCTGGTCTGGACAAAAGCACTGGAAGCTATACCGTCCATATTTCCAAGGGGCATCAGTATGACAAAACCTTCCTTGAAGCCCACTATTTCAGTAGGTATAAATTCCCCTGATTTTTTACGGATATAACAGAGATCTCCTACAGAACCGGCAGGCCCTTCCGATTCTATTGTAACACCTATAAGACGTTTCACCCTTCCGTATACCTTCAGAGTATCCAGGTCTTTCAGCATTGATTTGTATTTATCCAGACTGATTGTTTCCATTGTTAATTCTCCGTTTTTTTAGAGATTGTAAGAAAATAACTCCGGCAAATTATAGTTGTTTTCCTATCGTCACGCGTCACACGTTATGTGTCACGAGCTTTTAACTGTCCATGATATTTGAAAAACTTCTTCCTATCTCAGAGAGCTGGGTGTTAATACGGCCGTCTACCGTACCGGAGGCACTTTCAATAATACAGCCTCCTTCTTCAACTCTCAAATCTTCCACTATCTCCAGTTCTTTAATGTCATCCTGGAGAGCCATTATACGATCTCTGTAGCTGTTCAGTCTGCCTACATCCATTCTGTTGGCTCTCAGTGTGATTTTTGTCCTGTCATTTAATTTATTGAGAGCCATTTCAACCTGTTCAAAAATCATATCTTCATAAGAAGACGCTTCCCTGCGAAGTATTTTTTCTGCAATTTTCAGAGAAAGATCTACTACCTGCGGTTCCAGTTCCTTTATTATTCTTTTACGTTCTGTCAGAGTCTGTTCTATAAGACCTTTTAATTCCTCCAGAAAAGATGCAAACTGCTTTTCAATCTCTGAAATGCCGTCTTTTTTACCATTTTGCAATCCTTCTTTGTATCCCTCCTGAAAAGCCTGTTCTTTTATTGCCTGACCTTCTCTGTGTGCTTCCTGTAAAATTGATTTTGCTTTTTCCTGTGCTTCCTGAACTTTTGCTATGGCATTTTTAGTAGCATTCTGGAGTATAGCATCTGCTTTTTTAGCTGTATTATCTTCTTCTGCTTTATGAATATCGCCTGGATTAATGATTATTTCAGTGGTTTCATAGGATTTTTCATCATGCCTGTTTACAATAAAATATTCAGATGAAATCTTTGCAGAATGAAAAAGCTTAGCCAACTGTTGCTTCTCCTCCTCTGCTTAAATCAACAAGCCCCTGTTCTTCCAGTTTTTTGATTGTTCTTACTATCTTCTTCTGTGCTTCTTCCACTACCGTTACTTTTACTCTTCCGACAGCAGACATTTCTTCTTCCAGCACAGACCTTGCACGTTCACTTATATTTTTGGCAAAGGCAGTGTATATGGCTTTGTCTGTTCCCTTCAGAGCAAGAGCAAGTTCTTTCATCTCTATTTCTCTTATTATTAACTGAATATGCTGATCCGATAGTTTTGCTATATCTTCAAAGACAAATAGTTTGGCACTTATTTCTTCTGCCAGGTCAGGATCTCTTACACTCAGTTCCCTGAGTATCGATTTTTCAGTTCCTCTGTCTAACTGGTTAACAAGTTTAACAAGTGAGTCGAGACCTCCGACTTTTTCCTGTTTCTGAGCCGTTACAATATTTCTTCCCAGTACCTTCTGAAGCTGGGTAATGATATCAGGGGAAGGACTTGTGAGGAGCGCTACTCTCTGAGCCACTTCGGCCTGAAGTTCGGGAGGCAGGGCAGAGATAAAAGCAGCGGCCTGTTTGGGATGCATATAAGCTACCAGCAGTGCTATTACCTGGGGATGTTCATTCTGCACCAGATAAAGTATCTGGCTCACATCTGTTTCCTTCATAAAACTGAAGGAACTGGGAGACCTTGCACAGCTCAGTATACGGTTTATTATTTCATTGGCTTTCTGTTCGCCGAAGGCTTTTTCTAAAATATTTTTTGCATACTCAACGCCGCCGACTCCTATATATTCCTGTGCTATTGCTCTGTTATAAAATTCTTCCATAAGGGCAAGAGTTACATTTCTGGGAACCTGTTTTAAAGAGGTAAGGCCCAGAGTTATTTCTTCTATTTCCAGTTCGTCGAGATTGGAAAAAACATTGGATGCCACCTCTTCTCCCAGTATTGTAAGGATAATTGCACATTTCTGTCTCCCCGAAAGAGCATTGTATGTTTCTTCTTCTTCTTTGGATAGAACGGTAACCCTTCCTGCATGCTTTGTATCAGCTTTTTCCAGGGCGTTCATCGCATCTTTTATAATATCGCTTTTATCCATAGTTTCTGTCTGTGCCATTAAGATATCCGCCTTTCTACGACAAATTATTCATCTTCTGCAAGCCATACTCTGAAGAGAACTGCTATGTTTTCAGGACTTTCTTTAGCAACTCCCTGTATTCGTTCCATAAGGTTATCAACCTGGGCCTTCTTTCTCTTGTCTTCCAGCGAAAGTGCCGGTTCTGTAAGACCGAGATCTATTTCGCCCGGTTTTAATTTATCTTCCAGTGCCAGCGGTTCCTCATCTGCCGGAATTTCAAAAGGTTTCTCCGGCTTTTCTTCTACTCTGATAAGGACTTTTCTTTTTGATAACAGGGCTGTTATGGCCATGAGTATGACTATAAGAGCTACCAGAATATATACATATTTAAAAGGTATCATACCTGCTAACTTTTCTCCTGCCCCTGCGGCAGGTAATTGCTGTGCAATACCGTTAAATGCAATAGATGCAACTTTTATCTGATCCCTCTGACTGTTTAAACCTATGGAACTGGATACAAGATCTTTAATATTGGAAAGGTCTTCTGCCGTAAGAGCGAGATTTTTATCTATGCCTACACCTATTGATATATATTTTATTTCTCCCGGCATATTTATATGTTTCATCTTTTCTGTGCTTATCTCATAATTGGATATGGTTTCTCCTCTTTTATAATTGTTTTTATTATCTCCTCCCTTTGCAGCAGGATAGGAAGGAACTTTTTGATCCGTATTTGCCCCTCCTCCCGGTGGAGAGCCTCCTCCTTCATATTTTTCATCCAGTACCTGTTCACTTCTGAGCACTCCTGAAGTACCCTTGACAGGTATATAGGTTTCCTTATCAATTTCTCTTTTATCCATATTTATTTCAACACTTATCTGAACCACTGCTTTTTTAGAGCCTACTACCGAGTCCATAAGTGTTTCAACCTTTGCCTGCAGATCTGTTTCTATTTTTTTCTTCAGTTTGTAATATTTGGCGAGTACATCATCAGGATCAGGTATATCTTCATCTTTTTTCTGAAGATTATTTGATATCAGATTTCCGTAATTATCAAGGACCGATACATTATCAGGTTTTAGACCTTCTACACTGCTGCATATAAGATGAACTATACCCTGAACCTGTTCCGAATTTATATCAGCACCGGGTTTTAAGTATAACACTATAGAAGCAGTGGGAGATTTTTCCATATCTGTAAGAAGTCTTGTTTTGGGTATGGTAATATGAATTCTGCTGTCAGATACACCTTCTAGCTGGTTTATGGTCTGGGATAATTCTCCCTGAAGGGCTCTCTGGTAATTCATCTCTTTTTCAAATTCAGTTCCTACGAGATTGGTCTTATCAAATATTTCAAATCCTATTTTACCTTTCTTTGGAAGTCCCTGGCCTGCCAGAGATAGACGCTGTTCATAAAGACTTTCTGCCGGTATAAGTATAGTCGAACCTCCGTCGGCAATTTTATAGTTTATTTTACTGTCTTTTAATTTCTGTATGATTCCATTTGCATCTTCGGCATTCAACTCGGAAAATAAAACCTTATATTCGATTTTTGTAACCCAGTTTATAAATATAATGATTCCTGCAATAGCCAGAACAGCTATAGAGAAAAAAAATATTTTCTGTTTTTTTGTAAGACCCAGAAGCAATGATGTTATTTGCTCTCTATATTTCTGTAATTCTGCCATTTTTTTTCCCTTTCTTTAAAAAACAGTAAAGTTTTTTTTCATCTGTCGATAATAGATATGGAGATGTGTATATTTTTAATTTATACATTCATCCTCATTACTTCATTATAAGCTTCTACAACCTTGTTTCTTGTTCTCAGCGCAAATTGAAAGGCCATACTTGCTTCCTGCATGGCGATAATGACGTTATGGGCATTCTGTCCGTCACCGGAAGCAACCTGTTCTATAGATTTTGTAGCCTTCTGCTGTAAATCATTGACATTCTTTATGCCTTTTGACATTAAATCTATAATTCCGGTAAAACCTGAGCCGGTCTTTTCTTTTGAAATATCTGTCTGCTCAACATGTCTGTTACCGGTTACTTCCATCAGTTTTATCGGTTCGAGACCACCTGCAGGAAAAGATGTCATGACATATAACCTCCTTTATTTACCGAGTTCAAGGGATTTCAGTATCATCTGTTTCCCTTCATTAAAGGCAGTAACATTGGCCTGATAGTTCCGGGAAGCTATTGTAAGATCAACCATTTCTCTGACTATTTCTATATCAGGCATGGCTACATAACCATCCTGGTTTGCATCAGGATGACCGGGAAGATAAACCATTCTTGGCGGTGCCATATCCTGGACTATATCTACTACCTTCGAGCCGTTTCCGGCAGAGTTTCCTCTTTCAGGAGAACGTTCCATCAGTATAGCCATCTGTCTTTTGAAAGGCCCTCCTTCAGGCGTTCTGGTAGTTGTTGCATTTGCTATGTTATTTGATATGACATCCATGACAAGTCTCTGAGAAGTCAGGGCAGACGCACTTGTTTCAAGACCGTAAAAAATACCCATTTCCTCTTAACCTCCTACTCTCCTCTTATGGCAGACGTAATCCCCGTAAAAACGTCTCCGAGTATTCTTGTATAGGTACGAAAAGAAAGGGAGTTCTCTGCAAGAGTGGACATTTCCCTGTCTATATCGACATTATTTCCGTCAATCTGTCTGTACGTGTCAGATGCAATAACTCTCGGCATAAGTTCTGAGAGATCCGGCGGGGATGGTGAGATATGATTTTTATCTGTTACAGATAGATTTAGTTTTTCATTTTCTCCGTTTTTTTCCTGGAGCAGTTTTTTTACCTCTCCCTGAAAACTTATATCAGAGGCTTTAAATCCGGGAGTCGTAGCATTGGCAATATTGTTTGATATTACCTTATATCTCAAAGCCGAAGCATCAAGACATTTTTGTAGCAGTAATATTTTGGAGTCATTTGCAATTCTTTCTATCATCTCACAACAGTCCTTTGAGAAAATTTTCTTCTATCCACTTACTATAGTAGTTTTTGAGGGTTTTTTTTTCAATTCTTCTATGGAACTATTTGGAAGCCATAGGGGAACTATTTTATTGATTCTCTCGAAGATTGGCGTGGTATAAGGAAATTTCAGAGGTTATATTCTAAAGAGCTGAAATGGGTTTTTTTACTCATCTTAATCTTTACCTGAAAAAATACTATGTATTACAGGGAAAATAAAAAATTAAATTTTATAAGACAGTGAGCATTTTAAACCCATCCACATCTATTATCGGCACGTTTTTGAAAAACTTTAGGGGTTTTAAAAAAATATTTTAAAAATTTTTACTAGTTCTTTAGGACTAGTTATTTTGTAAAATTTCTATATAGAGGATTAAGCCTTTTTAAGAGCCTATCCGAAAAATCTATAATCCTCCTGAAAGAAAACCTGTTTTTACAGACATCTACTATTTTGACTCTATTTAATTTACAACTGGCTGTTAATACGGTATATATTTTTCTCCAGAACCTGGCAGTGGAAAGGATTTGAAAAAATATTATTTTTCGGATAGGCTCTTAGTACCGCAACAGGTAAATTGGTACCCAAAAAATATGGAACACGCTCCTGTCCCTGTCCGGGCTCTGGAGGAAAAGAT
>JBEHWP010000004.1:0-35882 GCA_040217665.1 Vulcanimicrobiota bacterium | reverse complement strand
GGACTTGCAAAAGCTATAAATATAGTTATTAAAAGTAAATGCAAAATTATAGCTTGTAACCGTGACAGAACCTACCCTGTAGAAGACAATAAATTAATGCCCGGATGCGGAGCTATTGTGGCTGCAGTAGAAGAATCACTGAACAGAAAAATTGACTTTTTAGCCGGCAAGCCCGGTACATATATGATTGAAATGCTGGCAAAAGACTGGAACTTACAAAGGAACGAAATAATGATTGTCGGAGATTCCATGGAAACTGATATAGAAATGGCCATAAGATACGGATGTCCCTCTGTATTAATTTCTCATGAAAAATCTTTTGATGTGCACAACACGACAGTATTAGAAAATATTTTATTGATAAAAAAATTTTTCAGATAAAAATTTTTATCTTATTTATTCAGAAATATAGTTTTATTAATTGTCTTTTTCTTCGCGTAATGCGTCACGACTTGATATATTTAATATTTAAGATATTTATTTAAATTCTAATTCCTTAACAAAGGTATTTTAATATGAACTTTGTAAAAATGCATGGTCTCGGAAACGATTTTATAATTATAGACGGAAAAAATTTTTCACATACATGTTCACTTTTTTCACTTAAAGCCTGTAACCGTCACATGGGAATAGGAGCAGACGGAGTTATTTTTATCTTGCCTTCCGATAAAGGATCTCTCAAAATGAGACTCTTTAATTCAGACGGTTCGGAGGCCGAAATGTGCGGGAACGGCATAAGGTGCCTTGCAAAATATGCTTTTGAAACTGCCATGGTAAAAGAAAAAAAATTCGCCATAGAAACAGGTGCGGGGCTGATAGTGACGGAAATAATAGAAGAAAAAGGAACTATAACAGAAATCCTTGTCGACATGGGAGAACCTTCTTTCAGAGAAATTTCTCATGTTATAAATATAGATAAAAAAACATTTCATTATACTTCAGTATGGACAGGGGTACCTCATGCAGTAATTTTTGATATACCGGAAGACTGGGAAGAAAAAGGCAGGAAAATAGAAATCAATCCCCTCTTCCCTGAAAAAACAAATGTAGATTTTGTCCATGTCATAAATAAATATGAAGCTTCTGTTAAAGTATGGGAAAGAGGTGCAGGAAAAACCCTTGCATGCGGCACAGGTGCCTGTGCAGTAATGGCAGCAGGAGTAAAAAACAATCTCCTCTGCAGAAAAGCAACAATAAACCTCCCCGGAGGCTCCCTCTTTATAGAATGGTCAAAAAAAGACAACCACATATATATGACAGGTCCTGCAGAATATATATTTACAGGAAAACTTTCTATGGAAACTTCGTGGATGAAAGAATAATTTTCTTATCTATTGTCAGGTAAAATTTTTTTTAGTATAATCTCTCTTTATAAACGACTGAAAAACATTTATCTATAGTTTGTAATTTTTCATAAGTTCCTTATTTTACTGACTTTATAGTTAAACAGGTTTTGGGTTACAGGTTTTGAGTTTTAATCTTCTTAACCCAGCACCCAACACCTGAAATCTAAAAATTGAATAGATTATATTTTTACAGTTTTTGAAATCTGCAAAAGTATAATCAAATCAATAAATATCTAAAATATATGAATGAAATTAACAGAATAATAAAATCTCTCGGCATAGTGTTCGGTGATATCGGCACAAGCCCCATATATACTCTTACAGCGATTTTCCTCATCATACACCCTGTAGAAAAAAATATAATGGGTGTTATGTCACTTATTTTCTGGACTCTGACCATACTTGTTTCACTGGAATATGCGTGGCTTGCCATGAGTCTCGGGAAAAAAGGTGAAGGTGGAACTATTGTTCTGAAAGAGATACTTGTAAGTAAACTGAAATCTACAAAACAGATAGCTTTTATAACATTCCTTACATTTATCGGAGTATCTCTCCTTATAGGCGACGGTGTAATTACGCCTGCCATCAGTATACTGAGTGCTGTAGAAGGTATATTACTTATACCGGAATTTTCAAAAACTGCACAGTTAACACTTATTATCATAGCCTCTTTAATTGCAATAAGTCTTTTTGTCATTCAAAAAAGCGGAACGGAAAAGGTAGGAAAATCATTCGGCCCTCTTATGATAGTCTGGTTCGCCTCCCTTGCAATATCCGGAATTATATCACTGGTAGAATATCCCGGTATAATAAAGTCAATAAATCCTTATTATGCAATAGATTTTTTCTTTCATAACGGCATTGAAGGTTTTTTTGTTCTTTCCGAGGTTATTCTCTGTGCTACAGGAGGGGAAGCTCTCTATGCAGACATGGGACATCTTGGAAGAAAACCCATTATCAATGCGTGGTATTATTTTGTATTTCCTGCTCTCCTGCTTAACTATCTGGGACAGGGAGCTTTTCTTATAAAACATCCCCATGCAAAAATTGTATTGTTCGGTATGTTATATAATGAATCAACGTTATTATACATACCTTTTCTCGTTATGAGTATCATTGCTACAGTTATAGCATCCCAGGCTATGATAAGCGGTATGTTCTCCATAGTATACCAGGGTATAACAACTCATATTATGCCTCTTTTCAAAATAGATTATACATCTGCCGAAATGAGTTCTCAGATTTATATAGGTTTTGTAAACTGGTTTCTGCTGGCCTGCGTTTTATTTATAATGTTTATCTTTAAAGAATCCAGTAAACTGGCTGCCGCCTATGGTCTTGCCGTTACAGGCACAATGAGCCTCACAGGGATTATGTTAACATGGATATTTTATTTAAAGAAAAACTATATAAAATCTTTTATTGCCCTTATTATAACCTTTGTAGATTTTGCCTTTTTCATATCAAATACCTATAAAATACCTCATGGCGGTTACTGGTCTATAATTATAGCAATGTTGCCTCTGTGTATGATTTTAATATATACACAGGGACAGAAAAAACTTTATTTATCACTTAAAGCCATACCTCTGGCCAGATTTCTCGAACAGTACAATGAAGCTTACAAAACATTGAATAAAATTTCTGGGTCTGCCCTGTTCTTTGCAAGGGATATAAACAAAATACCTCCTTATATAGCAAGAACTATGTTTATTCATAATATAATCTATGAAGATAATATTATTGTTTCAATGGCACGGCAGGAAGAACCTTTTGGCATAAGTTTTGATTTCAAAGAAAAAATCTCGGACGGCCTCAGGGTATTTGAAATAAGAACAGGGTATATGGAAGTCATAGAAGTGGAAGAAATTCTAAAAAAAGCCGGTATAGAGGAAAAATCCATATTCTACGGACTTGAAGATATAAATACAGAGAATATTATATGGAAAATATTTGCAGCTATAAAAAATCTGACACCTTCTTTCGTTCAGTTTTACAAACTGCCTCCCAATAAACTTCACGGAGTTATTACAAGACTTGAAATATGACAATCTTTAATGGAGGTACTACCATGAAGACAAACTATGTAGAATTTTCAGACGGTTCAATTGTTACTGGCATTGAAGATCTGAAAGCAAAATTCATGAGTAATAATAACGATATCGTTAAAATTATAGAGAATGGAGATTTAGAACTATTTTTTCGTAATATAGCAG
Organism: Vulcanimicrobiota bacterium; assembly: GCA_040217665.1. Taxonomy (GTDB): domain Bacteria; phylum Vulcanimicrobiota; class SpSt-956; order SpSt-956; family JAKJGF01; genus CALARM01. The sequence goes on along the minus strand of JBEHWP010000004.1, from coordinate 32,320 downwards.
ATAACATTGCCTCTATGAAAGAAGATGGTACAAATAGCCAGGATATAGCCGGCTCTGTTGCTTTTATCCTTGGTATTCCTGCCGTCAGATCTAACGCTCCATCCGTTACCGGTAAACTTCCTCTGTCTTTACTTCAGGAAGAAATAGCCTGTGATGAAACTGTAACAAGAGAAATATCTCTTAAAAATTTACTCCTCTCCGATAAAAAATTTCTTACCTTTCCGGAAGATCAATGGAATCTGGAAGACAGTATTACTCTAAAAACAGAGAAGGAAATTAAAGGAAATAAATCATTATTTAATATAAATGAGCTTATCATAGATATACCGGCAGATAAAACATTAAGTTTCGAGCAGGTAACTTTCAAAAAAAACAAAAAAAACGAGGCTGTAATTAAGATTTTAAACGGTTCCGTTCTGTTTTACGGAATCATATTTGACGGTGTACGTATAGAAACAGGGGGAAACAGTAAAGTAAGTATATGTAACAGCAATTTTTCTCATGTAAATACTGCCATCTGCGGAAAAGAAAAATCATTTATAAAATCAGAAAATCTTTCCTTTGACAGGGTCCATGAAAAAACAATTATAATGTCAGATTGTGCCGACATATCAAATCTGTATGACCTTATCAAAACATATCCTTCTCTCAAACACTCGCTTGCAGGAAGCAATACATGCGGGAATAAATTACTTAAAGAAAGTATAATAGATTTTGCAACATTTATTAAATACTGTAAACATACAGTCATATCCGGAGAATATATTATAAACAATACAATAGAAATAACAGGAGATATCTGTTCCATAGAGGGAGATAATTTAATCATAAAATCAAATGTAAAACAGGCCTTTCTGATAAAAAACAACAGTACTCTTAAATGTAAAAATATAGTATTTAATTACATAAATGAAGATATAAAAAAAACACAGGAAAAACTCGAAGTATTGGAAGATTCCAATGAAGAAAAACAAAAAGAGCCAGGGTTCATCCATGTTAAAGCAGGAAATCTGGAAATGAATAACTGCAAAATCACAGGTGCCAATATTTCCGTCTGTCTTGAAGAACACTCAAAAGCCGATATCAAACAATGTACTATAATAAAAAGCATAAAAAACGGCATGGATATAAAATCTTCTAAAGTAAAAATATCGGATTCCATCCTTGAAGGTAACGGCAAAGAAGGGAAAAATTACCCCCAGATAACTGTAGGAGACAAGTCTGAACTTGAAATAAAAAACTCTACCATATCAAACTCTTCTGACAGTGATGCCATTTATTTCAGCGAATCCAGAGGAACAATTTATAAATGTTATATTAATAATAACAATAACGGTCTGGATATAAGAGAACATTCCGATGTAAAGGTATTTGACTCTGAACTTAACGGCAATCGTGAAGAAGGTATTTATATGTATAATAACTCAAAAAGTGTTATAAAAAAATGCAATATTATTAACAATAAAAGCAACGGATGTGATATAAGAGATAATTCCGAAGCAGATATAGCCGATTCAAACATTAACGGGAATATAAGAGGCATCGATATAAAATCGTCCAGATTACAACTGTCCTGCTGTACCCTCAATGGCAATGTAAAAGGCATATACATGGAAATAAACTCCTGCGGAGATATTCAGAACTGCACCATAAAAAACAGCAAAATGAACGGTATTTACATAGATTCATCAAAAGTAAAACTTTCAGATTGCGAAATAAAAGAGAACGGAGAAAAAGGTGAAGGCACATATCAGATATATATAGGGAAAAAATCCAGAGTGGAACTAATAAACAATACAGTAGCTGATGCGTCTGATAAAGGACAGGACATATATTCGGAATTTGAAACATCAAAACTGTTGATGGAAGATAACACTATAGAAGGAAACATTGTTTACGGACATAAAAAAAACGGATGTTTTATCACTACTGCCACATGTCTCTCTCTCGGAAAATCAGATAACTGTTATGAACTGAACAGATTAAGAAAATTCCGGGACACATGGTTAATAGAACAGAAAGACGGAGAAAGACTTATCAGAGAGTATTACAGTGTAGCGCCTCTTATAGTAAACACTATAAATACCAGGGCGGACAAACATGAGATTTATAAAGATATATGGGATAATTATATCTCTCTATGCCTGGATTTAATAGAAAAAGAAAAATTTGAAGAAGCAAAAAATTTATATATAAAGCTTGTAGAAAAATATATGGGTTATGGGTTTTAGGTTCCGGGTTCCAGGTAATGAAAATTCCTATACCTTTAAATTATCAACCTCACTCCTCCGAATTCCGATATATTATAGGGGAATCTTTCATGGGGGCATCCTATAAACATATAGTTCTTCGGCACTTTGAGCTCTTCCGATAATTTCTCTATATATTCAGGCGTAAATTCTCCTTTGATTTTCACAAATTCTATATCCATCTGTGGATATAACTGATTGAGGAAGTTAATATCATGAGATAACTGTTCCGGAATGTCTTCTTCCTTTTTATAGAGGTGTATGATTTTTATATTATTGGTAGGTTCATTATGAAGTACATACAGAATAGCTGTATTCAAACTTGAAGAATTCTCTCCTCTTGTAAAAAAGATTACTCTGTGGCTATTTATAGTATCTATCTGTTTCAGAAGATTATTTTTCATATTTCCCGTCCATTCATTGATCTTCATTGTTATGGTCTCCAGTATATAAAGTATTACTCTGAATATACTTAATCTGAGGAACATTATGGTTACCAGTATCATGGTGGGGATAAAATAAATCAAAAATACTATAATATTCTGTTCATCTATAACTATATTGCCTATAATACCTACTACAACGGCAATAAAAGCCATTATCACTTCAGTATAGGATGCAATAACGTTTCTTTTAAGACCTGATCTGAATATCTTGAGGAGAATATTTCCTACTGCAAAAATAGCCATAACACTCAGGAAAGATATAGTATAAACCCCTGCAAGGGTAATTACTTTTCCCTGAGTTATAAGCAGGATAGAAGAGCAGAGCACAAAAAAGCTCAAAATTATAATATGATTTGTCCCCCGTCTGTTTTCTTTCAGAAGAAATTGAGGCAAACACCTGTCAAGAGCCATTCTCTTGCATAGTCCCGTAACACCTACATAACTGGTAAGAACGGCACCTGAAAGAACCAGAACGGCATCTATCACTATAAGCGTATGAAGTAAATATCCTCCAGTTTTATTTGCAATATCGGCAAGAAGATTGGCTTCATTTTGAGGGTTGGCTATAAAAGACATTTCAAATGTGCCTAGAGCAAGAAAAGCAATAAGAGGATTGAAAATACTTACCAGTATCCACATATTTCTCAGAGTTTTTACAAAAACTCCTTCTTTCTGCTCTTCTATAAAATTTGCAGAACTTTCAAATCCAGATATACCAAGTAAAGCCGATGAAAAACCAAAAAAGAGAGCAAAAAATAGTTCTTTCCAGTGAACTATTATATTTGCAAACACATCGCTTACTGGTATAAAAACATCGGTAAAGCCGGTTTTCGGAATTACTATATTATGTAAAATTATGGACGGATTCATTATTACATAATATCCTGCTATGATACAGAATATAAGAAGAGTGATTATATGAAATAGAAATATAATTAAAGCCACTACGGCAGATTCACCTATACCAATTATGGTCAGCAGGGCAAAAATCAACAGTAATATAAAGGTACTCAGTATAATATTAATCTCAGGGAAAGCAGGGTAACTGTCATGAAGTGAAGCAAGATAACACATACCGCTTGTTGCGGAAACCACACAGGTAGCAATATATGATAATATAGTAAGACATGCGGCAATACTGGCTTTGTATTTAGATGTAGTGTTTAAAAGACAGTTATAAGTTCCGCCGTTAAGAGGCAGTGCTTCTCCTACCTCAGCATAAATCTTTTTAAATAAATAGAGTATTCCGGAAATAAAAAGAAGTAAAATCGGAGAGAAACATCCCCCGAAACGCGTACATATTACAGATACATAAAGACAGCTTGAAGCTATATCATTTCCACAGATTGCCGTAGCAAACCATTCGGACAGTTTATTATGTTTACTTTTTTCTTTCATATATTTCCTGACTGAATATATCGTGACGCGTGACGCGTGACGCGTGACGCGTGGATTACTTTTATATTGTTATGACATAAGATGATATATATTCTATTTATATGTTAATAATCCTACTTATAAAGTTATTTTAACTTATAAAAAATAGCTCTCAAATAATTTCTGGAGGCAAATTTATCGGAAACTCCCAGGAGGGTTTCAGTGGAACCTATAAAGAGATAGCCGCCGGGAGCCAGAACATCTGCAATCCTATCAAAGAGTTTCTTCTTTGTATCAAGATCAAAATATATGGCTACATTCCGGCAAAATACTATATCAAATTTACCGAGTCCCCGGAATGGTTCAAGAAGATTAATTTTTTGAAACTTGACCATACTCCTTACCCTGTCTTTTATATGCCATAAACCGTTTTTATTTGTAAAATATTTATCTCGAAAAGTTCCGGAAAGTCCACGGCCCAGTTCGAAATCTGAAAAATTCCCCACACTTGCTTTCCTGAGAATTTCATCTGATATATCTGTGGCAAAAATAGTTATATTCCATTTAGTAAATATATCAGGTAACATATCCATGAGGATCATTGCTATACTGTAAGGTTCCTGTCCGCTTGAACAGGCAGCGCTCCATATTTTTATAGACGGAATAGATCCTTTAACAGATGTTTTACTATCGATCAAATCGGGAAGTACCTTATATTTCAGGGCTTCAAAAGGGGTTTTATCTCTAAAAAAAGAAGTTTCATTGGTAGATATAGCATCTATTATTTTTTCTTTTAAAATTTTATTAAATTTGGCTTTAAAAAAGAAATCGCTGAAGGTTTTCACACCTTCACTTTCAGCAAGGTCAGAGAGACGACTTTCAATGAGATAGGTTTTATTCTGTTCAAGAGAAATACCGGAAATTTCTTTTATGAACTTTGCCATAATCTCAAATTCACCTCTTGCCAGCTTCATAGATTTATCCTCATCTTTTTTGCAGAGCTTTTGTTATTTCATCTGCTATATCTTCAAGAGGTGATACAATATCTACAAGGCCTTCCTCGACAGGAGCTCTCGGCATACCAAATACGACACAGGTTTTTTCATCCTGAGCGATAATATAAGCACCGCTTTTTCTCATATCGCGAAGAGCTTTCGTGCCATCACTACCCATGCCTGTCATAATTACCGCAATTGCTCTGTCTCCGTAAATCCTGTCTACCGAATAAAACAGAACATCTGCCGAAGGCTTACAGTTATTTACCGGTTCTCCGTCAATAATTTTCACTACCGTATCAAAAGATTTTTTTTCAACAATCATATGCTTTCCGCCGGGAGCTATAAGAGCAAGACCCGGTTCAAGCATGTCATCATCTTCTGCTTCTTTAACCCTTATCTTGCATTTTGCATTCAGACTATCACCGAGGGTTTTAGTAAATTTCGGAGGCATATGCTGGACAATTAATATAGGCACATTTATATCTTCCGGTATCATAGGCATCATAACAGAAAGAGCATTGGGCCCCCCTGTCGAGATGCCTATTACCACTACTTCTTTTTTTCTGTTCGAAGAAGGTTTTCTTATCCATTTATTATCAGGTTTATAAATTACTGTATCAGTCTGGCGTTTAATCAATCCTGGAGAAGAAATATACTTAAATTTTAATCTCTGGACTGATGAATAAAGAGCTTCTCTGAATGTTTCTCCTTCTTCTCTTTTAATAACATCATGAAGTACAGGTATTAACCTGATAATGGCCTTCTTTTCATCGACTTCATCTGTCGGAGTTTCTATGAGAATAGTAGTTAAATCACGATATTTCATATAAATATCATTAAGAAGAATAGAGTTTTCAGGGGAAAGAAGTTCACTATCCAGAATAATTACCTGTGGCTTTAATAAATCCATCTTTTTAAAAGCAATGCTTAATGTACTGGCAGTTCCGACGATTTCCAGGTCATAATCTCCGGACAGTATTTCTGAAATCATTTTTCTATATATTACATTTGTGTCTATAATAAGTATTTTCATAATTCTATAAACATTTTATACTTTCATAAGTTCATAAATATTCAGAAGAATCAAAAGTTCTTTTTGTGTCTATAATAAATATTTTCATAATTCTATAAACATTTTATACTTTCATAACTTCATAAATATCCAGAAGCATCAAAAGCTCTTTCTGTAATTTATATACTCCTTTTATAAATCTTACATCCATACCGCGAACTCTGGGTGCAGGTTCAAGAAATTTAGGATTTATCTCTACCACATCTGATATACTATCTACAAGCAATCCGACCCATTCGCCTTCCGACTCGATAATAATATTTCTGTGATCGGGAGTAAGGTCTACTTTTTCAAGGCCTAGAACCTCTCTCATATCTATTACCGTTACGATCTGACCTCTCAGATTCATAACACCTCTTATATGAAAAGGTGCATGAGGTACAGGTGTTAATTCCATATAAGGATTTATCTCCTGAACAAGTAATATATCTATGCCAAAAAGATATTTTCCGATATAGAAGCTGCTCACTTCAATTTTCTTACTGGCTTCTTTCTTTTCAGGTATTGCAGGATAATTCTTAACAGAACTTATATTGGCCATGATATTCTCCTTTCACAATAAACGTAACGCCCTCCGGGCAGGTTAGCTGCAAGTTGAATATTGAGAATTAAAATAACCTTAAACGCTCAACTCTGAACTTTAAACCATTAATTTATATAAGCTTTAGGCATATCGCCTCTCAGGAAAGTCATAACTGCGTCCAGAAGATTTTCTCTGTCAAGTTTTATCTGGTAATTATCTATACCTGCTTCCAGACCTTTTTTAATATCTTCTTCACCCGTCATGGCAGTAAGAGCCATTACCTTTAAATGGGCAAATCTCTCATCTGATTTTATTTTCTTTGTAAATACATATCCGTCCATAACAGGCATTTCAATATCGGTTATTACAAGATCTACCATGGTATTACAGAGTTTCTCAAAACCATCTTTCCCGTCTATGGCTTCTACGACTTCATAGCCCTGACTTTCAAGATAGTTTTTAACATGGCTTCTGAAGAAATTTGAATCTTCTACAAGAAGTATGGACGGCTTTTTGTTATCTTCCATAACAACAGCCTCTCTTTCTTTAAACCATGCAGGTTCGGCCATTTCAACTATTTCAAATATATCAAGAAAGAGTGTTGTCACATTATCTATAATAGCAGATCCGAGTACTCCCGGCTGTTTTAAGGTATGAGTATCTATATCAAAGGTTAATAGCTTTGTATCTACAATATTTCTGGCTATGAGCCCTATATCTCTGCCTTTTATTTTAAAGAGAATCATATAGAGGTTTGTCTGTTCCGGCGGTGTATCCATAGAAAGATATGTTTCAATTTTCACGACAGGGAGGCTTTTACCTCTGTATTTAATAAGATTTCTTCCTCCTATAGTTTCAATATCGGAACTCATAATTCTGTCAATTCTGGATACAAGTGAAAGGGATATACCGAACTGTTCCCTTGTGCCGTTATTAAATAAAAGAACTGATTGTGCATCTTTCATATCAGTATCTGCCTTTTTTTCCTCTTCTTCCATTGCAGCCAGTTCTTCTTCCTGAACCAGGCCGCTGTAATTTGCAATACCATGAACATCCAGAATAAGAGCAACATGACCGTCTCCCATAATAGTAGCTCCTGCATAACATTTACAGTCTTTCATATGTCTTCCCAGGGGTTTTACAACGATTTCTTCACTGTCCTGAAGTCCGTCTACAATAAGACCATATCTTATATTTCCCGCTGCAAGAACTACAATATTCACATCCTGTCCGTTTAATGAAACAGAAGCTTCATCGCAATGAAGAACAGAGTTTAAACGAAGAAGCGGAAGAAGTCTTCCTCTCAATCTGAATACCTCAATACCATGAATGGCTTCTATCTTACTTTTCACCTCTTCCCCTTTGATTTTAACCAGTTCTACAAGGTTCATCTGTGGAATAGCATAACGTTCCAATCCAGTTTTAACAAGGAGGGAAGGTATTATGGCAAGAGTGAGAGGTAATTTAATATTTATCGTTGTTCCTTTACCAGGTTCTGACTGTACATCAATTATACCGCCAATCTTTTCAAAGTTTGTTTTCACTACATCCATACCCACTCCTCTCCCTGACAGATCGCTAACTTTTGCGGCTGTGGAAAGACCGGGAAGAAATATTAAATTAAGGGCATCTCTTTCACTCATCATATCTGCCTCGGCCTTTGACAGGAGCCCTTTATCTACAGCCTTTGCTTTTAACCTTGACGAATCAATACCTGCACCGTCATCTATTATATCGATATTTACCTGGCCTCCTTCATGGTAGGCACAGAGAATTAATTTGCCTTCTCCTTCTTTACCGACTGATTTTCTTTTAGAAGGAATTTCTATGCCATGATCTACGGCATTTCTTACAAGATGTGTGAGAGGATCACTCATATTTTCAACTATATTTTTATCCAGTTCCACTTCTTCACCTTTTATAATCAGTTCTACCTGTTTGCCAAGATTTCTGGCCAGATCTCTGACTATTCTCGGAAACTTGTTAAATACATTGCCTATGGGCTGCATTCTCGTACGCATAATATTTTCCTGAAGTTCTGTAGTTATAAAATTTATCCTCTGACCTATATTATGGAGGTTATCTATATCATTTACAGACAACATCTGCATAAGCTGATTTCTGCTCAGTACAAGTTCTCCTGCAAGAGACATGAGTTTATCCAGAAGTTTAATATCAATCCTGAGACTTGTTTCCGTCTTTTTCTCTTTTCCTTCATCTCTCAATACAGGATGGGGAACTATAGTATCAGTAGTTTCTTTATGTTCTTTCTCTGTTTCCTGAGGCGGTGCGGAAACGGATTTTACAGGAAGCATTGCAGGAGCTATTTTCTCTTCTTCAACCGGTTCTGCTTCATCTGTACCGTCACTCCATTCAATAATACTATCTTCAGGTAAATCGAGTACTCTGAGAAGATGTGCTTTTTCAAGAGATGACTGATAAAGTAAATAAACAGGCATATTTGTAGGTTCTCCGTCTGTTTCTGCTATCATTTCCATATGAAAAGTAGATGTCAAAATTTCTCCTACAAAAGCTGCCTTCTGAATTAAATCCAGAGGTGTTCTTTTCTTTTGCTGACAATCTTTAATTAAATCTACATAGACAAAATATATACAGTGGCCCGGTTTATGTTTTTCTTTCAATTCCTCATAGTCATATTCAAAATCTATTGTACGACCTCTCGTATTAACTAAAATCTTATTGAGAGTATCACCCTGAGTAATCTTTACATCTTCAGATTTTTTTTCTGTTTTATCTACCGGGATCTGTGTTTCCACCTGTTTTTCCTGCGGTTTCTGCTGTTTTGCCCATGAGTTGCCCTTCTCCAGTATCTGTCTCAAAGTAGCAAGTAATTCAGATATATCAGCGTCATTACTTGCTTTATGATCATCTATAAATCCTCTGAGTTTATCAATCGATTGAAGTATGAGATCCATAATTGAAGGAGCAGGGTTTAGCTTATTATTTCTTATTAAATCCAGAATACTTTCCAGTTCATGAGAAAGATGATTAATATTATCAAGACCGTAAAAAGAGGCGCCTCCCTTGACTGTATGAACGGCACGAAATATTTCATTTATTAAAGAACGATCAAAATTGCCACCCTGTTTCTCAATCTTCAGGAGCGTATCTTCTGCCATTTCAATATGTTCTCTGGCCTCAACCAGATAGGCCTCCATAAGTTCATCATCCAGAAAATCATTATAACCGGACATATGTCAAACTCCTTTCTTGCTACCTCTTCTAAGCTCCGGAAGATATAGTAATATATTTGTCAAGTTTTAAAAGGGTAAATAACTGCATTATATCATCATTTGCACAGACAATATTCAGAGTGCCGTTGAATTCCTGAAGAGCTTTATAACAGGAAATAATTACGCCGAGACCGATGGAATCAATCATATTTACAGAGGACAGATCAATCGTTATATTAACATTATTATTGCCAAGTTGAAATAAAATCTTATCCCGCAATTCATTCACTGTTTTCTCTGTTATATCTGTTTCAGGTTTTATGATAACTTTTTCCGTATTATAGTCACTCATAAATTATCCCCACCTTATCTTAGTGACGCATGACGCGTGACACTTAATAGAATACACGCTTATGACCATTCAGTAATATAAAACTCTCAATATTATTATAATATATATCGGCGAATTAATAAATCACATTAGTTATTTTCCATTATAATAGTTAATATCGGATAAGAAGAAAAAAAATTAAGATATTCATAAATAATTTAAAAATTATTTTCTATAACGTTTATCCAGTCATGTAAATATGTTATACTACCTCTAATTATCATTTAACGAGGTGGAATTTTATATGTTCATAGCTGTAATGAGTGACTCTCATGATAATAAAAATAAACTCAGGAAAGCCATAAATTTAATCAGGGAAAAAAACTGTGAAGTTCTTATACACTGCGGAGATTTTACTTCTCCTGACATGTTATATGAATTCAGTGAATTTCCCGGTAAGGTCTATGGAGTATTCGGAAATATTGACAGAGATACATTTTACATGAAAAAAATAGCTGACTCGGAGGTACAGAATATAGTCTTGATGGGAAGCGAAGGAGAAATCAATATAGAGAATAAAAAAATAGCCTTTACCCATTATCCTGAGATTGCAAATTCTCTGGCAAGAACAGATATGTATGATCTCGTATTCTACGGTCATACACACAGACATAAAATAAACAGAGTAAATGAAAACACATATCTTATTAATCCCGGTGATATAAGCGGAAGATATGGTAAAAGTACTTTTATATTTTATGAACTCTCTACGGGAGAAATGGAAAAAATAGATCTTTAGTAAATTATTGCTTTTTATTCTGACTTTATTTATAATGAGTTCATAAATCCGTAAATTTTTGGAAGGATTTACCGAACTGAGCATAAACATATAATAAATGTTTTCCTCCCGTCACGCGTTACGCGTCACGAGAGCATAATTGGAGGCTACTGCAAGTGAGAGAAAGAGATGAAGCAGGTAACCTTTTACCTGATACTATTTTATCAGAGAGATATAGAATAATTAAGCTCATACATACCGGTACAATAAGCAGAATATATAACGGATTCGACTGTAATTACAAAAAAAATGTATTTGTAAAAGAAATCACTCAATATACAGATCCTTCCTTACGTCAGCAGGCAATAGAACAGTTTAAATGTGAAGCAAAGATTCTCTTTAAATTAAAACACAATAGTCTTCCCAGATTTGTAGATTACTTTGATTACAGACAGAGCAGATATCTTGTCCTGGAATATATAGAAGGAAAAAAATTAACCGCCTTTGTAGAAGACAGGAAAAATTTTCTTCCTGAAAAACAGGTAATCAACTGGGGCATAGAATTATGCGATGTTCTCCTCTATCTTCATAATATGAAACCTGCTCCTGTTATATTCAGAAATATGAATCCTGACAGTATAATAGTTTCATCAGATGGCACATTAAAACTTATAGATTTCGGAACCTCAAAAATACATGAGGAACAGAAAAAAACACTTGGTATAGCAAAAAGTATAACACCACATTATTCTCCCATAGAACAGCATGTAGAATCCACTGATAAACGGTCAGATATATATTCACTGGGAGCGACTATGTATTATTTAATAACAGGGGAAACCCCTATGGATTGCATAGACAGGTCCCTTGAAGACGAGCCAATGGAGCCATGCAGTCATATCAATCCGGCTATTTCCTCAGAGCTTGAAAGAATTATAATGAAAGCCATGGAAATTGACAGAGACGACAGATATCAGGATGCAGAATACATGAAAAATGACCTGACACTTCTACTGGAGGATACAGAAAAATCTCCAGATCATAAAAAACCTTTAAAGTTTATGGAAACATTTACCTCTGAAACAAAGTTCAGGGTTAAAGACAATCTGCAACAAACGGTAAGACCGTTATTTATGACAAGAAAACCTGTAACATCTCCCAGGCCTGAGCCGGAAAAAATGTTCAGAAAAAAGGATAATTTTCAGGAAGCTTTACCGGGATATATTACACCTGTTCAAAAAGTAGAAGAAGTTGACTGGAAACATGATAATATCCACGACGGAGTTCTTCGTCCTGCAGCGAAAAAAAGTCTCTTTAAACGGCATAACCAGGCTTTAATCGAATATGTTCCTGACTTAGAACCTGGGGAGCAGGAAAGAAAGAAATCTCACGGTTCATGGGAAAAATCCAGAGACTTTTATCTGGATATATCAGGTGACAGACAGATAATAAAAGAACAGACCTTTAAAGATATCTTTAAAGCCATACCAGAGAAAGAGGAACAATACAGCATGCCTTCCGGAAGATATAATACGGTACTCACGGATACAAACATGATTGCAAACAGATATAAAATTCTTACTCTACTCCACTGCGGCCATAATACGCGCATATATAAATGCTTTGACAGAGAAACAAAGAGAGAACTGGTAATAAAGGAACTATTTGTAGAAGACTCTCTGCCTGCCATTTATAGAAAAGAAATCATAAAACAATTCCGTATTGTAGTAGGATTATTCTTAAAATTTAATCACCAGAATCTCCCAAAACTTCTGGATTATATTGAATCTAAAGAAGGCAGGTATGTAGCAATGGAATTTGTGGAAGGAAGTAATTTAGAGGAAGTAATAATAAAAAAACCGGATCTGCCAAAAGAAGCTCTACTGATCAGATGGGCTTTACAATTATGTAATATCCTGGGATATCTTCATAGTATAAAACCGGATCCTGTCATATTGAGGAATCTCAAACCTGACAATATAATTCTTGACAGCAAAGGAAATATAAAAATTCTTGGTTTCGGACTGTGTAAAATACTCAATCCTGATAGAAATACGTCATCTATAATAAAAATGGCAAATCTTCATTATTCTCCTCCTGAACAGTACAGCGGTCTTACAGATACTTTAACCGATATATATTCTCTTGGTGCTACTTTATACTATCTTGCAACAAAAATTCATCCAGTAGATTCCATAGAACGTACTGTAGGTACAACAGGCCTGATTGAAGCCTTTGAATATAATCAGTCGATTTCAAACAGATTTTCTGCCATAATACAGAGGGCAATGAACCTGAAAAAAGCAGATAGATATCAATCTGTTGCAGAAATAGAAAGAGACCTCAGAAGTCTCTGAAAAGTTCACAGATCACCATTGATTTTTCTTACCGGTTTATTTATAATTGTCCGGTAATAATGAGGTCAGGAGAACAGCTCAATGATAGACAGAGATGATGACGGTAATCTTTTACCTGATATTATTTTAGGAGATAAATATAAAATAATAAAACTGATCCACACAGGCCCTGTAAGCAGAATCTATCAGGGCTATGATTGCAAAAACAAAAAAAATATTTTTATAAAAGAAATTACTAAATATGCTGATCCTTTTTTAAGTCATCAGGCAGTAGAACAGTTCAAATGTGAAGTTAAAATTTTATTTAACCTGAAACATAAAAGTCTGCCGAGATTTCAAGACTATTTTGATTATGATGATAACCGCTATTTAATACTTGAATATATAGAAGGTAAAAAATTAACTGCTTTTATAGAAAACCGGAGAGAATTCATCGGTGAAAAACAGATTATAGCCTGGGGAATTGAACTGTGCGATTTCCTGCTATATCTTCATAATATGAAGCCAAATCCGATTATTTTCAGAGATATGAATCCGTCGAATATTATACTTTCACCTGATGGAACTCTGAAAATAATAGACTTCGGAATATCAAAAATATATGAAACTGCCGGTAAAACACTGGGCATAGCAAAAACCATAACACCTCATTATTCTCCCATAGAACAGCACGGAGAAAGTACTGACACAAGATCTGATATATACTCCCTGGGGGCTACTATGTATTATTTAATAACCAGAGAGTCTCCTATGGACTGTATCAATCGTACAATAGACGATGAACCAATGAAACATTGCAGCCAGATTAATCCTTACATATCTTCCGCACTTGAGAGAATTGTAATTAAAGCTATGGAAATTGACAGAGACCTCAGATATCAGGATGTAAAAGACATGAAAAGTGATCTGGAAGCACTCGCCGGAACAGAGACATATAACAGAGAAACCATCAGACGAAGGCCATCAGGTGAACTAAAAAAAATTAATTTTCAGGCAAGATTAAATTTAAAAAAAGAAGAAACACGTCACGAATTTAAACCTGTACAGGCCATAAATCCTGTTACTAAAGAAACGAGGTATGTAAAAAATATTCTGGAGAATATTAAAAGAGATTTTAGAGATGAAGCTTCATCTGAATATGTAAAAAAAAGAGACATGGAAGTAAAAAAAATAGAAGAACCTTTCATTAAACTATCGAGTGAGGAATGTTCTTCTGACAGCATCAGAAAAAAAGACGTCTTAGAAAAATTCGAAAAAGAGAGCAAAGATAATTCTCCTGAAGCTTTGATCGAATATGTAAATACGTCTCCCATAGTAAATGAACCAAAATATAAGAAACAACTCAGACAGAATGAGAAGCCTGAGTATGAGTATATTACGTCACATGAAGAAAAAACACTCAGACAAAAATCACTCAAAGATATGTTGAAATCAGTGTCCAGAAAGAAAAAAAACGAAATGCATTACGAGATGCCGGAACAGGTACCGGAAGTTCATTCATTGCCTGATATAATCGGAGGACGTTATAAAATACTTGTTCAGCTGCACTTTGGCGCAAATACCAGTATATATAAATGTCTGGATATAGAAACAAATGAAGAAGTGGTAATAAAAGAATTATTTGTTGATGATTCTCTGCCTGTAACCCACAGGAAAGATTTAATAAGCCAGTTTCGTACGGTAGTGGGTTTATTTTTAAAATTCAATCACCCCAATCTGCCGAGATTTCAGAATTATATAGAATCTTCAGGCCACAGATATCTGGTTATGGATTTTATAGATGGTAAAAATCTGGAAGATTTAATTGCAGAACTTCCGGGATTACCGAAAGAAAAGCAGATAATAAAATGGGCAATACAGATATGTGAGGTACTGTCATATCTCCACGGTATAAAGCCCAGTCCTGTAATATTAAGAAACCTGAAACCTGATAATATCTTCCTGGATGACGGGGGAAATATAAGACTCCTGGGATTCGGATTATGCAAAATCCTGAACCCGGAAAGGGAAACATCACCTGTAATAAAAATGGCAAATCTCCACTATTCCCCTCCCGAACAGTACAGTGGCATGACCGATAATCTAACAGATATATATTCCCTGGGTGCTACTTTATATTATCTTACGACAAAGACTCATCCCCTGGATGCAATAGATCGCCTTACCACAGGTTCGCTGGTAGATATTTTAAAGTATAATCACACAATTTCCAGAAAATTTACATCAATCATACAGAAAGCCATGAATCTGAAAAAATCGGACAGATATCAATCTATAGATGAACTTCAGGACGATCTGAGAGCAATTCATTAATCGTCACGCGTGACACGGGGATACTAATCGTTCTAAATTCACTACTCACTATTTAATGTTTAATTCCATTTATATCGTGATGCGTAATGCGTAACGCGTGATGCGAGGGTACTGATTGTTCTGAGAATTTGCCGGATTTGTTTTCTTTCAGTCCTAAGTACCGCACCAGGTAAATTAGTAACCATTTTATCCGCTTCTGCCCGGCAGGCTCTTACGAAGAAAAATCATGGCCTTTATATAAGCCGTTTTACAGGTAACAGATTAATTTTTATTTAATCTTTAATGCTACATTAAATCCCTATTTTTCTTCTCCAGATCCTGCCGGGCAGAAGCTTTTTCGGATACTTTTTTATCTGTTTCGGTACTAAGTGAAAGGGTTTGTTCCCCATATATCCATATCCCTGATCAAGGTTCTCCCCGGCATCCTGGAAAGAAAAACCACTGTTTCTGCTATATCTGCCCCGTGAAGGTACAGTCCGGGGCCATGAGAAGGGCCGTCATCAGGCCCTGTATTGACAGAACTCGGATTTAAAACCATAACCCTTATATTATTTCTTCTCACTTCACAGGCAAGGGATTGCGAAAAGCCCTGGAGGCCGAATTTACTGGCATTATAGGCAGAAGAACCGGGATCTCCTTTTTTCCCGCTCATAGAACTTATCATGAATATGTCTCCCCTGTTCTGCCGGATCATATAAGGAAGAAAAGCCTTTGTAACGAGAAATATTCCGGTAAGATTGGTGCCTATAACTTCATCCCAGTCCGTAAGAGTTAAATCAGTAACATTTCCTTTCATAAATATACCTGCATTATTTACAAGTATATCGGGAATACCCCTTTCTGAAATAACATGTTCTGCCATATATTTAATCTCTTCAGGTACAAGCTGATTGCACAGACAGGGATAACATCTTTCTCCTATCTTCCCTGAAGCAATTTTCAATTTTTCAAGATTTCTGCCTGTTATAATAACAGACGCTCCTTCCCTGTGAAGTGCAGAAGCAATATGAAAACCTATACCACGACTGCCGCCTGTAACGACAGCTATTTTGCCCGATAAATCTTTAAGTAACATAACAAGTCAACTCCTGTTTTAATCCTGCAGTGTATTTCATAACTTATTAATCATAACGCGTTACCCGTGACGGGTTTAATTGCGCATTACGCATTACGCATTACGCTTTACGAAGTTATCGTTATGAAACTAACTATAATTATGTATCCATTTATCAAAACCTTTAAAAATTCTTTATAAAGTTAACATTTTTTTTTACATAATTCAATTAATTTTTATCCGATTTTAATCTGAACACATCACGCATTACGCATCTCGCATCACGTTCTTCCATCTTCCCTACCTGATTTTCTTTTTCCTGTTACGCATGTAATCTACAAGAAGATATTCTCCTAACTGTGCCGGAGATGTAAAATAAGCCCTTCCCCTGTTTATTCTGGTCATTCGTTCCACAAAATCCACAAGCAAAGAATCCCTTGCTATCATAAAGGTAATTATGGTAATACCGTTTTTCCTGCAGTTACCTGCTTCATTCAATGTTTTATTTACAATCTGCTGATCAAGACCCCACGAATTTTTATACATTTCCCCTCCTTTAAACATACAGGAAGGTTTTCCGTCTGTTATCATAAAGATCTGTTTGTTTCCATGAGGTTTTTTAAGGAGAATCTTCTGTGCCAGTTCAAGACCTGCCTTTGTATTTGTATGAAAAGGTCCGACTCCCACATAAGGAAGATCGTCTATCTTCACCTCCCATGCATTATCGCCGAAGAGTATGCAGTTCAGGCTGTCATGGGAATAGCTGTTAAGGACAAGTTCGGAAAGGGCAAGGGCAACCTTTTTGGCAGGCGTTATTCTGTCTTCACCGTAGAGAACCATACTGTGACTTACATCCAGCATAAGTACTGTGGCACAGCTTGTATTATACTGTGTTTCATATACACAGAGATCATCTTCTTCCAGCCTTATTTCATCAATACCTCGTTTCATTGCTCTTTCAATAGAGGTCTTGATGTCCAGATCTTCAAGAGGAGAACCGAATTCATATGGTTTTATCTCAGGAAGTGTTTCTCTCCCTGTGCCGCAAATTTCTATTTTATGATCTCCCTGAAGGCTTTTACGAAGACCGGTAAATATTTCATGGAGAAAATCGTGACGAAGTTTTTTCTCACCTCTGGCTGTCAATTTGTATCCTCCTTCGGCAGGAGAAATTATATTCTTTTGTTTCATTTCCTCAAGAAATGCTTCAATATCCGTATTTTCCCCTATAAGCCCTCTGGCCTGAAGTTCTTTCATAATAAGAAGTGCTTCGTCTACATCTCCGTTTGTCATAAGCAAAAGCTGATTAAAGAGTTTTATCAAACCCTGGACAGAAAGCATTCTCTTTATTTCTTCTTCATCCCAGTCGGAATAACGGTATCTCATAATATTTCCTCACAGTTCACCACTTCTTCATCTGATCAAACATGACCTTCAGCACGTCAAAATAGGAAGATTTCGTATCCAGATTCTCCTTTGCAAGAAGGGAATACTGGTGGAGTCCTTCCAGTATGATTTCCATGCCGAGAGCCATTTCGTATCTGTCTTTACGGGCGACATATTTTTTCGACAGTTCGAAAAGTGAAGGTACTTTCATCAGGCTATGGAAATATTCATCCCATTTCATGTCATCTGAGACTTCTATTTTGTTTCCCTTGCCGAACCATTCGATAATCTCCCTGTAAATTGACTCTACCTGAGGTTTTCTCATATCATCCCTTCTGTAATCCTCTCTGACAGGGGTATCTGTGGCTTTAGGGAAAAGCTTCTGAAAGGTTTTCTTTACAGCCCCACCTGTGAGACGTCTTGCCACAGACTGGGCACCTTCCTGTTCACCTTCATAGACAAGCTCTATTTTTCCGGTAATTGAAGGTATGACTGCCCAGAGATCACATATACGGGGATAAACGGGAGATTCTTTATATATAAAAGCTCTTTTTTCCATATTGCTTATGAGATTTTCCATTGCACTTATGGACATACGGGCACTTACTCCGGAATTCTGGTATATGTATTCGCTCTGTCTTGCTTCAAAGGCTATTTCTTCTACAAGTTCTTTAAAATAGTCAGGTATGATTATACCGGCCGGTGTTTCTCTCTTTACCCATGCCTCCTGTTCCGTAATTGCCACACCGTCTTTTACAGAAAGAGGATAATGGGTCATGATCTGACTGTCAATCCTGTCTTTAAGAGGTGTTATAATATTTCCTCTATTGGTATAATCTTCAGGATTGGCAGAAAATACAATCAACATATCAAGAGGCATCCTTACCGGAAATCCGCGGAACTGAACATCTCCTTCTTCAAGGAGGTTAAGAAGACCTACCTGAATCCTGGGCTGAAGATCAGGCAGTTCGTTAATGGCAAAAATACCTCTGTTGCTTCTCGGAATTATACCGAAATGTATGACTTCTTCATCGGAATAAGTGAGTTTCTGTGTTGCTGCCTTTATGGGGTCTATATCACCTATGAGATCTGCCATGGAAACATCGGGAGTGGCAAGTTTTTCGTTGTATCTCAGTGATCGTTCAATCCATTCTACAGGAGTATTTTCTCCTTTTTCCAGAAGAATTTTCTTTCCCAATGAAGAAACTGGATTGAAAGGGCTGTCATTTATCTGGCTTCCTTTTATGACAGGTATATATTCATCCAGAAAAGAAGCAATAGCCCTTAAAATCCTGGTTTTTGCCTGGCCTCTCAGGCCGAGAAGAATAAAATTGTGTTTCGCAAGTAAGGCATTTACTATGGCAGGTATGACAGTTTTATCATAGCCTATAATGCCCGGGAACAGTTCTTCCCCTTTTTCTATTTTCAAAAGTAAGTTTTTTCTTATTTCATCTTTTACAGACAGAGGTTTATATCCAAAATCTACAAGTTCTTTTAATATCTGCGGTCTGTTCATAAAAATCACCTCAATAACAAGTATCTTATCTTCATATTCTGAAATTTTTTCAATTTCCTTCTATAAAGATGAAGCAAAAGCAGCAGATATTAAAGAATTTCTCAGGGAACCTGTGAGAATAAACAATAATCGTAAGCGTTCAGCAGTTAGCTATCAGCTATCAGCTAAGACTTACAAAGCTTGACTGTGTAAATCAGTCTGAAAAAATATTTAATGATATTTATTATGTAATTCCTGTAAAAGCTGACTGCTATCTGTTGATAGCTGAACGCCTACCAATAATCAGCAGTTATAAGGAATACCAAGAATAAATCATCTAAACGATAAGTTCCTTGATAACAGAGAGTATTTTATTTTTAGAAAATGGTTTTTCAATGGTATAATCTGCACCGAGTGCGTCTGCAACTTCCAGATAAGTTCCGGAACGCATAACACCTCCTCCTGACATGGCTATAATCTTCAGGCCAGGAAATGATTTTTTGAGTTCTATAATAGTTTCTATTCCTTCCTTTTCAGGCATAATAATATCGGTTAAAATAAGGTCAAAGGCTCTTTCTTTCTGTAATATAATACCTTCCCTGCCATCGGGAGCTCCCATTACCTCATAACCTGCTTTTTTTATTATCGCCATAAGAGATTTCCTGAGTTCTGGCTCATCGTCTATAATAAGAATACGTGACATAATCGATACCTCATTTTATTTCTATTTCTAACAGTTCATGCAGTTTATCTGCAAGAGTTTTCATTGAATATGGCTTCTGGAGGAAATGCATACCATCTTCCAGAAAGCATCTGTTATCCTCTATCATCAGAATTACAGTTTTCATTTAGCTACCTTTTTTTCAAGTGGCATAGTGAAGGTAAATACACTGCCGCGGCCTGCTTCACTTTCCACATAAATTCTACCGCCCATAGCCCCGACCAGTTTTTTGCAGATGGAAAGACCGAGACCTGTGCCTTCATACTGACGGGAAATCCCTGTATCTATCTGGTGGAAGGGCTTGAAAAGACTTCCCATATCTTCAGGCCTTATGCCTATACCCGTATCTGTTACCTGCGTCACAAGTAGACCTTTCTCTGTGCGGCTTTCTATGCGAACTTCCCCGGAGTCAGTAAATTTGACAGCATTGCTCAGAAGATTGATAATTATCTGTTCCACACGTCGCCTGTCACCATATATCTCTCCAACCGAAGGGGCTATTACAGAGGTCACAGTAAGGCCTTTTTTTTCAGCCAGAGGAGTAATCTTTTCAAGACTTTTCTCTATTGCAGATTTCATATCAAAGGGTTCACAGGCAAGCTGGAACTGTCCGGCTTCAATCTTGGAAATATCAAGGACATCATTAATAAGCTCCAGCAGGTGACGGGCACTGTCCTGAACCATGACGAGCTGTTTTTTCTGTTCCTCGTTCATTGGCCCTACAAGCCCCATCAGCAGAATGCCTGTAAAGCCAATTATAGAATTCAGCGGAGTGCGAAGTTCATGAGACATAGTGGCAAGGAAGGCAGATTTAAGATAGTCAGCCGATTCTGCGGCATCTTTGGCCCTGAGTAAATCACTGTTCATCTGTTCCAGTTCATCGGTGCGCTCTGCAACCCTCTTCTCAAGTGTTTCGGCATGCTTTTGCAACTCTCTGTACAGATCATCAATTTCATGGTTACGAATATTCAATTCACCGGTTCTGATTTTTATCTGTCTCCTCAGAGAAAAACTCCAGAGAAAGCTTAAAAGAAGGCTCACCGCTATAACTATTCCTGTGACTTTGAGCCACATTGGGAAAACAAAATTCACCTTCTCAGATGTCCATCTTTGCAGGGATCGGTAATAAAGGGAGGCAGGATCCTTCTTCATTCGTTTCAGATGTCTGTCTATGGCATCGAGTAATATATAGTTTGCCCGTTTTGGTGCAGCAAAATAAAGCTGTGTCGGATTAAAGATAATAGCTGTATCTTCAAGCTGAGACGTACGGTGTGTGGCACCGTAAAAACGATTGGAAATAACTGCATCAGAATCGCCTCGAATAGCGGAAGTAAAGGCAGAACTATAGTCAGGGAAAGTTACCAGGTTCACCTTCAGGTCAAAACAGATGACCTGATTGCTAAAAACCTCCTGCTGTATGGAACGTTCAAGAACAGAAACGCGCCTGCCATTCAGATCCAGTATGGTTCGGATTCCGCTCCCATGTCTGGCATAGACCTGAAACCAGTCTGACAGAACCGGTTCATTATGAAAGGTATATAAGTGCTTACGCTCGGGAGTGAGTGCCACATCAGGCATAAGATCGATCTTTCCGGCATTCAGACGGTCCAGACACTGAGCCCAGGTGCCCGGAACGTAATCAATATTCCACCCTTCCTCTGCTGCAATCGCTTCAATCAGATCTATGTAGATCCCCTCCGGATGCCCTGATTCGGACAGGCCTATCTTCGGACTGTTCTGGTAAACCCCTATACGCACATTCTGTTCTGCCATGGTTATACAGGTAGAGAGAAATAGAACCAGTATGCCTGTAATTACAATATGCACCGCAGATACAGAATTATCAAACAGCAGGATTTTCTGATTCATTACCGGCTACATCTCCGTTTAAAATATATTGCAGAAGGTTTTGCCATCACAGGCTCATCATATACCACAGTTATACCCATTATGTTATGTTCTCCCATCTTCAACAGGAAAGGTTACAGTAACAGTAGTTCCTTTATTTTCTATACTTTTCACATCAATATGTCCATCGTTAACTTCAATGAACTTTTTTGTTACTGCCAGTCCCAGGCCAATGCCTCTGGCTCTGGTCGTAAAAAGAGGTTCAAAAATTTTACTCATATTTTCCTCGGGAATGCCACAGCCTGTATCGGCAACGGAAATTTCCACATAATCTTTTGTATTTTTTCCATTTATAATCAATTCTCCGCCATCAGGCATGGACTGACATGCATTGCTTATAAGATTCTCCAGTATCTGTTCCATATGGTCCGGATCTGCAAATACAGAAAAATCTTCTGAGCTTATTCCGTTAATTATTTTTATCTTATCGGAAACATTTTGTCTGTTCAGTATATCAAGAATTAATAATAATAACCTTACATGTTTTTTCATAGCAACAGTATTTGTTCTGGAAAAATTCAGAAGATCTGAAATAATCTTTTCCGATTTATAAACTTCCGAAGCAATTATATCCAGATATTCTTTTACATTATCTACACTTTCTTCAAGAACCATTTTAAGATAATAAACAGCATTGTTAATTACCCCCAGAGGATTACGCAATTCATGGCCCACACTCCCTGAAAGATGCCCCAGAACTGCAAGTTTTTCCTGACTGATTAATTTTTCCTGTACATCACTGAGCTCTTTTGTGCGTTTTCTCACCGTCTCTTCCAGTTGAGATAAATATTTCTTCTCACTTTCCCTCAGGGCATCTTCCATACGTTTTCGCTCTACCATATCACGTTTCAGGGTTCTGTTTGCCTCCTCAAGCTGCAACATTTTATCTTCCAGCTTTCTTATCAGTGCTTCACTATACTCTCTGTAATATTCGGCTTCTTCTAATGTTCTGAAAGATGCAGCAGGTCTGCTTAAATTACGATTGTTTAAAGTTTCACGGACTATGGCCAGAAATCTCTCCGGTTCGGCAGGTTTTATGATGAAACGATCGGCTCCGAGACTGAGAGCAAAATCTTCATCCTTCTGGTCTGTATAAGTAGCGGTATAAAAGATAAAAGGAATATTCTTCAGTAATTCATCTTCCTTCCAGGCACGGCACAGGGAAAAACCGTCCATTACAGGCATCAGAATATCAGTCACTACCATATCAGGGGGATTGTTTCGTGCCAGTTCCAGTGCCTGCACACCGTTACAGGCCTGTTCCACCTGAAAACCGCTGGCACATAAAAGAACCTGTAATATGTAAAGATTCTGTTCACTGTCATCTACAATAAGTAATCTGCTCATTGTTCTCTCCTCAGGACATTAACCTTTTTATCATCAGGAAGATAACTCTCTATTTCTGCCATAAAGGTTGCAGGATTAATAGGTTTTTCTATATAGCCCACACATCCGCTGGCCAGAATTCGTTCCCTGTCACCTACCATTGCGTAGGACGTTACTGCAATAACCGGTATAACACGCAGTTCTTCATTTTTCATCAATTCACATGCAACAGCATATCCGTCCATTACAGGCAGTTGAATATCCAGAAGAATAAGATCCGGTTTAATCTGGCGGGCCATAGATATACCGCTTTCACCGTCACGGGCATGAACAACCTGATAACCGTATTTCTCCAGAATAAAAGTCACCAGATAGGCATTTTTTTCATTATCCTCAATAAGCA
Organism: Vulcanimicrobiota bacterium; assembly: GCA_040217665.1. Lineage (GTDB taxonomy): Bacteria > Vulcanimicrobiota > SpSt-956 > SpSt-956 > JAKJGF01 > CALARM01. The sequence goes on along the minus strand of JBEHWP010000004.1, from coordinate 8,389 downwards.
GGATTAGAGGTTTCATTTTTTATCTCCTTTCATGTGGTATAGTAAAAGTAACTATACTGCCACTTCCAAATTTGCTTTTCACATAAATGTTACCACCCATTGCTTCAACAAGTTTCTTGCATATGGAAAGGCCAAGGCCGGTACCTTCATACTGACGGGATATCCCCGTATCTATCTGGTGGAATGGCTTAAAAAGATTATCCATGTCTTCCGGTCTTATACCTATGCCTGTATCTATAACGTCTGTCAGAATCCACTTATCTTCTATCCGGCTTTCTATACGAACTTCGCCACAGTCAATGTTGCATCAGGGAGGAATTCAATAATACTGAGAAGCTGTTGTTGTAACTTCTGGCCGGCCATCTCTGTGTGAAGACGGTCAGTCATATCACGAACTATAATCAGTGATTTTCCATCATAATGGAGCCGGATAATAATTTCAACAGGAATCAGTCTGCCATCCTTGCTCAGGATATTACACTCCATCGTGACGTTTCCTGCTGGCTGTAAATCATCCATACAGACATGTCCCCGGGCCAGGTCTTCAGGGTTAATGATGTCCTTCATTGTCATGCCAGCCAGCTCCTCACGGGAATAACCGGTCAGTATACAACCATTCTGGTTGACAAGAGTGAATTGCCCCTTATGATCAGTGGCCATCATACAATCAGGGGATTCTTCGAAGAACAAGTGATATAATTCTGCCGGATTTAATGGTTCCGATACTTTTTCAGTTCTACCATACTTTCTGGAGTCTCTCATAAAATTTCTCTCCTTATAATTATTATATCACATATATGGATATAATTTCTTCTTGCAATCATGGCAAATACTGTTCGTAATATCCATAGGACACAGGAAACCGTCTATTCCCGGCACATTATGATAATCTATTACCGAATTATGAACTCTTTATGGCTTCCATGCGTCACGCGTCACGCGTTATCCGTCACGATTATAATCACAGGGTTTCATAGAATAAAACATTCTATAAAACAACAATCCATCCTTCTAGGAATAGATTTCATTCTTTATCCAGAACCTTCCTTATAGCCTGTGAAATAATCTTTTTATTCAGAGGTTTCATTAAACATTCTCTTATACCGGCAGTATGTTCTTTATTTAATGTTTCACTGAATCCACTGCAGAGAATAACGGGAAAATGGGGTTTAATTTTAAAAATCTCAGAAGCAAGCTCTGTTCCTGTTAGTTTCGGCATAGTATAATCTGTAATAAGGAGATCAAATTTATCAGGTTCTTGCCTGAAGAGATTAAGGGCTTCTTCACTGTCAGACATGGCAGTAACGTCATAGCCCAGTTTTTTCAGCATTATTCTATATACATTAATGAGTTCTTTCTCATCATCTACAAAGAGAATTCTTTCATAACCTCCTTTTATCTGTTCTGATTTTTCAGAGATTATTTTCCTGTCGATTCTGGGAAGATATATATGGAAACTGGTGCCTTTCCCCGGTTCACTGTAAACGCTTATATGGCCTCCGTAGTTTTTTATAATTCCGTAAACAACAGAAAGCCCCATACCTGTCCCTTCACCCTGTTTTTTGGTAGTAAAATATGGCTCAAATATTCTGTCCATAACATTTTTTTCCATACCGGGGCCTGTATCGCTTACAGTAAGCCTGACATATGGGCCTGTATTAAGTTCTGCAGGATAAGGAACCGATATATCAACATCAGTTAATTCTATATGAATAAGCCCGCCTTTTTCTCTCATTGCATAGGAGGCATTTGTACAGAGGTTCATAAGTATCTGATGTATCTGAGTTGTATCTGCCATAATGATACCGGATTTTATCCAGATATTTTCTCTTATTTCAACAGTAGAAGGAAGTAACGGCCTGAGTAATTTCAGACAATCCCTTACAACAGAACCTATTTCAACAGGTTTACATTCAGGCTGTTCTTTACGGCTGAAGACAAGTATCTGTCTTACAAGATCTCTGGCACGATTACCTGACATGAGAATTCTATTTAAATAATCATTCACAGGGCTGTCAGGAGGAACATCAAGCATGGACAGTTCCGTAAATCCAATGATTGCTCCCAGAATATTATTAAAATCATGGGCAATCCCTCCTGCAAGGGTTCCTATGGCTTCCATTTTCTGGGACTGACGGAGCTGATGTTCGAGTTTATTTTTTTGTTCTTCCATGGATTTACGTCCCGTAATATCCTGGACAATTGTCATATAATAAGTGTCTTCTCCTCCGTCAGCCTTAAGAGGAGAAACTGTCAGATTTACCCAGACAGGAGAACCGGATTTATGATGACATCTCTTTTCCGCAGTAAATTCTTTAATTTTTCCTTCAATCAATAAATTTATATTACCCAGATCACTATCATCATGTTCGATTAACTGCTGAAATGTAATGTTATTAACTTCCTCCGGAGTATATCCGATTATTTCACAATAGGTCTTATTAATTTTAAGAAATTTTCCTGTTTTTGTTTCAATCTGAGCAACTCCTACAGAAGCCTGTTCAAATAAAGCACGAAACCTTTCTTCACTCTCCCTCAGGGATGATTGCGCCTGCTCCCTTTCCTTTATTTCCTGCCGTAAATTTTTATTGGCTTCTTCAAGTTCAGTGAAAGCACTGTTTAAATTTTCACACATGCCGTTAAAAGCATTTAAGAGTTTACTCAGTTCATCACCTTTATGAAATCTATCTTTAAGCTCAAAGGTTTTATCACGCATGTAGGGATCAAATTCAGAGACCTGTAATGAAAGATATGACAGGTGTCTCCCGACAAATGTTTGAAAAGCCAGAAGAAAAATACTGCACATTACAAAAATAATCAGAGCAGAACCGCACATAACAATCCAGGCAGTATCTATAAGATCAGCATAAACATGATTAAGATTGGCAGTAACAGTCAGGGTACCCAGAGGAATCTCTTTATTTCTGAAATTTGATACAAGAGGAAAAATACCTGTAAGGGTTTTACCTTCCGGTATAGCACCGGCAGACATAATCTTACCGTCAGGAAATTTTACGGATACATATACAATATCAGGCAGATTTACTATTGCTTTTAACTGCTGTTCCAGAAGTTGATAATCTGAAATCCACAGAGTGCTACTCACGGAAGGTACATAACCTGTTTTAACGTTTGAAAGATTTTTTTCAATATTATTAATTTCATGACGGTACTGAATATATAAAATCAGACCTGTACATAGCAGTGTCATCGAAAATCCTGCCAAAAAAATATACATAAAGAGCTTTCTTGCAATACTGTACCGTGGAGGAATCAATGATCCTGTCATATATATTCCTTTCTATCACTGACCGAATAATCTGTCATATGTTCCGTCTCTTTTCAATTCTTTTAAGGATGCTACAAGGTTCGGTATAAGAGATTTATGTTTTTTATTAAGATAAAGATACATAGGATTTACTGAAAGAGGAGGTTCAATGGCATGAATATCTTGAAAATTCAATTCTTTAATAAGAGCATTTCCTCCGAGATAGTAATAAGTTACTATGTCTACCCTTTCATTCTCAAGAAGTGTAAAGAGTACTTTTTCATCTCTAACTTTCACCAGAGATCTTGTGTCTCTTACATTTGCTTCAAGTATTTTCCACCCTGTAATAATTCCTACGTCATAAGGTTTAAGACCTGACCATCCTTTTACTTTATCTTTTACATGCTTTGTAAAAGCCATATATTCATAATAGAGAAGTTCTTCAGGTACTAAAACCAGATTGGGATATTTTTTTTCCAGACCTGTAATCCTTGTAAAATCACCGTCATTAATACCGTCATTTACACACTGTAAAGCTCTCTCTGCTGGGAGAGTAAAAATATAAACAGTCACTCCGATCTTCCGGAAAGCTTCTTTAATAACCATATCAAGATAACCGGTCTGAGATGCAGTATGTAAAGGTATACCGTCTTCAGATGTAAAAATCAGTATATTATTGCCTGTCGGAATTTCTGAAGGGAAAGAGATGTCGGTAAAGATATATTTATCTTCATAAGTTCTGGAAACAAGGCCATACCGGATAGTAGAGATTGTAAAAACCGTAATAATTACGGCACCGACCAGTATTAATTTGAGGAGGAGAAATATATGTTTCTCAGACATAGCCTGTATCTTTATTCCTCTGATTTACTATTCTAAATTTTTCAAATTCCTCTTCAAGTTCTTTTACACCGGACCGCATTTCATCCGTTCTTCCTTTCTTTACCATATCTTCAAGTGCTATAGCTTTATTCATAATTGATTTGGCACTCATATTCGCCGATATCCCTTTAATTGAAATGATCTGACGCATAAAAAGCTCTAAATTCCCTTTATTAAACATCTGTTTTAATTTTTCAATCTGTAAAGGAATTTTATTTAAAAATATATCTACAAGTTCATTCAGGAGTTTTTCATCTCCGTTCATACTTTCCAGAAGTTCTGTTCTGTCAAATATATCGCTACTGTCTGTAGCTTTTTCAGAAAAACTTTTTTTAACGTTCTTTATTTTACTATATTTACTGATAAGTTCTCTCAATGTCTCCATATGGAGAGGTTTTGATATACAGTCATTCATACCAAAACATAATTCTCTATCCTCTTCAAAAGCTCCTGCAGTCATAGCAACTATAACAGGCTGGTTATTGTGAGGCCAGTTCTTTCTTATATATTTTGTTGCTTCAAGTCCGTCCATATCAGGCATGTGCATATCCATAAATATCAGGTCATAGTGCTGACGTTTTAATGCATCAATTACTTCCAGACCATTTGATGCAATATCTGCAAGATATCCCATTTTTTTTAACATATTACGTATTACTTCCTGATTGACAGAAACATCTTCGGCCACTAATATTCTGAGAGGATAATTTCTGGCCATAGCCGGGTCTATACATGTTTCCGGTTTCATATCCAATAAATCATATGAGGCTTTTAATTTAACGGTAAAGTAAAAGGTTGTTCCTCTGCCTGCTTCACTTTCAAACCATATAGTTCCACCCATCATTTCACAGATATGTTTGCAGATAGAAAGACCAAGACCTGTTCCCCCGTATTTACGTGTAGTGGAACTATCGGCCTGGCTGAAAGGTTTAAAAACAAGGTCTCTATGTTCTTCCTTTATACCTGTACCTGTATCTTTTACGGAAAATTCCAGTTCATATATATCTCTGTCTGACTTTTTACCTGTAACGAATAACGTAATATATCCGGCACCGGTAAATTTCACTGCATTTGACAGAAGATTGACAAGGATCTGTCTGAGCCTGGTAATGTCACCAGTGAAAGACTCAGGTATAGTGTCAGAAAAAGAGCTGTTCAGTTTAATATTTTTCTTTCGTGCTTCATGACTTATAAGAGAAATGGCTTCATCCACACATACATGAAGATTAAAAGGCTGTTCTTCAAGCTCCATAAGGCCTGATTCAATCTTTGAAAAATCCAGTATATCATTTATTAATGAGAGAAGAATATTGCTGCTGTTCCTTATTATGTTAACAAAATTTTTCTGTTCTCCGTCAATGGAGGTATCAAGAAGAAGACCTGTCATACCTGTAATAGCATTCAGCGGAGTCCGTATTTCATGGCTCATATTGGCCAGGAAATATCCTTTTGCAAGATTGGCCTTTTCTGCTTCTACTGCCAGTATCCTGACCTGTTTCAGTGTTTCTTCCAGTTGCCTGTTTAAACGTTCCGCCTCTATTCTGGACTGTTCTTCCTGTTTTTTTGCTTCTATGATTGTGTCATAAAATCTGGCATTTAATATGGCAAGAGAACAGACATTGACAATATTCAGAGCCATATTCAGATAATGATCCCTGTATTCAGGGAAAGATATACCTTCTATTTCTAAAAAACCTGTAGTATCTTCCATATGTTTCGGGCCATGTTTCTGACCTGTTATTCTTATAGAAAATCCCCTGTCGGAAGTAGAATAATTTCCCCTGATATTTAAAAGAGCAGAAATTCTTTTTTTATCATTTTTCAGGTCATCAGGTCTTGATTTTACAGTATATTCCGTTTCATTAACACAGGAAATATAAATTAATTCTTTCGGAGCGAAAAGTATTGTAAATAATTCAAAAATCTTTTCTATTACATAATCTTCTCTTACCTCTCTCACAAGATTACCGGCAAGATCCATCATTACAGCATAATCAGCTATTTTACGATTCATATGTGATAATATTTCTTTTCCCTTTTTATCACGCCACTCATATAACATTTTCATTACTATTAATTCCAGATGGTCAAGACCTGCAGGAAAAATTTCAAAAGGCAGGGAAAGATAATCAGAAAGTTCTTTTATTTTAAGGCTGCTCTTCTCACTCACACCTGTATCAAAAAGAATCAGTTTTTCTATGGATTCATGAAAAAATTCTTCTGCCCCTTTCTTATTAAATCCCATATCTTCCAGATGAGACTTCCAGTCAATCAGCCATCCGGGGCTTATCAGATAATATCTTTTCTTTATATAATCATCAACAATAGCCCTGTCTGCAAGTAAATAAAAGCAATGGTCAAAATGACAGATTTTTACATTTTTTCCAGATAAACTGGCTATGTGATGTAAACACCCACCTTCAATTAAATAGATTGAACCGGTTCCGGAAGATTTTAATAAAAGATCGTCACATAGAGATGCAACAGAACCTGCGAGAGAAGCAGGCCTGAGGCAGTCGGCGATATAAGGTATAACCTTTACATCTTTAAATCCTGACAGCACCCTGGAAAATTCTTTTGCAAAATTGCTGCATATCATCATATAAAGGATATCCATGATTATTCAATCCATTCAAGAGGATAGGTACCCCATTTTTTCACAGCTTCTGAAAGAGACATCAATACGTTTTCCGGCACATACCAGGGGATTTCACCATGAGTATCGGAAATAATAAAACCTCCTCCTCTGCCGGCCTGTCTTATAACATTCCTGACTGATTCTTCTGCTTCCCTCTCAGTCCATCGTCTCATTTCAATGCCATTTAAATTGCCGAGAATTGTAATTTTTCCTTTGCATGACTCTTTTAATAAAGCTAAATCTTCATCAACACTGACACCTATAATGGCAGTTCCTGTTTTTATTACATCATCTATGACAGGAAGAGTCAGAGCTGAAGCAAAATGAGTTGCCGTCGGTCCTTTAATGGCAGGTAATGTTCTCATGGCTACTGCCATGCCTGTAGATTTATACACCTCTTTCGGTATAACCGTTGGAGAAGACATGGGGTCAAAATAACAGATAGCAGTAGCACCTGCCTCTAATTGGGCATTTGCCCATTCCACACAGAAAACCTCATTTACCTTCATGAGATAATCGAATAACTCTTTTTCTTCATATATAAGTTCAATATAATTATCAAAACCGAGCTGCATAACAGGCAATGAAAAAGGAGACATAACAACACCTACAACAGGAACTTCATTACCGGCTTTTTCATTAAGAAGACTTATGGCTTTTAAAACCTCAAGGAGACAGGGACAGTTCTTAACAGAAGGAGGAGAAAGTTTTTTTATATCTTTCTTTTTTTTAACAGGAGGGGCACCTGAATTGGGAGGTCCGTCATCATAATAAATCACTTCCCCTCGCCACGCTTTTATTTCAAGAGGAGCATAAAAAAAACCATAGAAAAAATCATTATGATATTTTTCTCTCAATATAAACTGGCCTTTAACAACATGTTCTGCCTTTGAAAAATATTCTTTAATGGATAATCCGAGTTCTTTTGCACCATGGAGTGTAAGTGTTAAAAACAGTGGGACTCTGTCAGGCTCTTTATGAGACAGGGCAGTTAATACCCTTTCCATAGAATTCATAACACACCTCCTGTATTTATAAGATTTACGGCATCAGAAGCATTAACTCCCATGCCACTGGCACCGACTTCTTTCCATAGGAGTCTGTCAAATCTAAAAGGTGCTCCTCCGACAAATATTTTCACTTCACCTCTTATAGTTTTAAGTTTTTTAGAAAAATCTTTAACCTTCAATGCAGAAGAAAGCATAAGAGTTGAAATAAGGACAATTTCTATATTATCTTTCTGTACAAGATGAAACAAATCATCTACCGACGTAGTTCCATAATCATAAATATTAAACCCTCCCGCTCTTAGCATAGAAGATACTATTCTTTTTCCCAGTATATGATAGTCTTCAAGAATAGTAATAGCTATTCTCAGGTCAGTCTTACGAGCAGGATTTTCAGGTGGCAAAATTCTGTCAATTAAATATTCACATATGCGGGAGGTCATATAAATCTGAGAAAGAGATACATTACCTTTTTCCCAGTCACTGCCAAGTTCTTCCATAACAGGAGTAATAAGGTTTTCCGCTATATCAAGAGAAGAATAAAATTTAATATATTCATCTACAATCTTCTCGCAGGCCAGGCGATCCATTAAG